>CBHXZU010000191.1:0-9304 GCA_966125105.1 uncultured Prosthecobacter sp. | reverse complement strand
CAGACCGCGCTCGGCATCAGCCGTGACGACATGGGCAACTTCCTGATGCCCTACACCGAGAACGAGATCTTCAAGAAGAACCCGTTCGCGACGCTGGATCAGACCGGCGTTGGCCAGCTCATCGAGATCGCCGTGCAGCGCGGACGTCAATCGCGTCCCGACATCAAGCTCGGCATCTGCGGCGAGCACGGTGGCGACCCGGATTCGGTGAAGTTCTGCCACAAGGTGGGCCTCAGCTACGTGAGCTGCTCGCCTTACCGCGTGCCGGTCGCGCGCCTCGCCGCCGCCCAGGCCGCGATCGCCGACAAGAAGGCTGCCGCGGGCAAGCCGGCCGGCAGGAACGGCAAGAAGAAGTAAGTCGAGACTCCGGCACGTTCTTGCGAACGTGACTACCATTCAGCCGCCCCGGTCGAAAGGCCGGGGCGGTTTTGTTTTCCGCGCGGCAGGCGGCGCGGCCGTTTACCGGCGTGTTGATCGTCGGGAGCGACTCGCAACATTCTCCTTGGAATCGCGTTCCGTTCACACAATGTCCGCGCGTCTTGCGCTCTGCGCGCGCCTCCGTCCATCGTGTTCCGTTCGACACGATCAAAACGCGGGTGGCGATTTCGTGCTCCGCGCTTTCTCCATCCGTCAACTCCCATGAAATCCGCACCGTCTCCCTTGCTTCACCGTGTCGCGCTCGCGTTGGTCACCGCTGGTGGAATCAACTGGGCACTTCCCGGCCACGCTGCAACGATCAATAAGGCGAACAACACCACTGCCCTGAACCAGACGGGAAGTTGGACTGGCGCTGTGGTTCCGACGGCTGCGGATATTGCGCAGTGGACGAGCACCGTGACGGGAGCAAATACGACTGGGCTCGGCGGCAATCTGAGTTGGCTGGGAATCAAGGTCACGAATCCCGGCGGGTTGGTGACGGTGAACTCGGGGAGCACGCTAACTCTTGGCGCGTCGGGCATCGACATGACCACTGCGACGCAAAGTCTCACGTTCAGCCCGGCAATGGTTCTGGGGGCGGCGCAAAGTTGGACGGTGAACACGGGACGGACGCTGACGAAGAACGGCACGACGGACCTTGGCGGATTCACCCTCACACTCGATGGCGCTGGAACCAAAGCGCTCACGGGGGTCGTCTCCAATGGCACGATCATCGTTTCAGCGGGGACAGCCACGCTGTCGGGCGCGAACACCTTCTCGGGCGGCGTGACTCTGAACGCAGGCACGCTGAACCTGAACGCCTCGGGAACTGGCGGGACGAGTTCGGCCCTCGGCACCGGGCTTCTCACGATCAACGGCGGTTCCCTTGGGAACTCCAGTGCGGCCGCAGTTTCGTTGTCGACCAACAACGCCCAGGTCTGGAACGCGAACTTCGGCTTCACCGGTAATGCGAATCTGAACCTCGGCACCGGCGCGGTGAGCATGAATGGCAGCCGGCAGATTACGACCACCGGCAGTGGCTTTCTCACCGTGGGAGGCACAATTTCCGAGACCGTCGTCGGCTCTTCGCTCACCAAGGCGGGCAACGGCACTCTCATTCTGAACGGATCGAACGCCTATACCGGCGGCACCATCGTCAATGGCGGCACCTTGAGCGCCACGGTGAATGGGAACTTTGGCGCGAATGTTCTGGGAAACAACATCGTCGCTAATCCCGGCGGGAACGTGGCCATTTCAAGCACGAGCAATGTCGGTTCGAACCAAACGATCACCGTAAATAGCGATGCCGCGGGACTGGGCGGAGTCGGTACCGTGCTCGATGCCGTTCCGGCGTTTGCCAATGTTCGCGCGGGCGGTGCAACCACCGGCGGCGTATTCGGCATCAACACGGTTTCGCAGGGCTTCGGAACCCCTCTCGACATGAGCACGCTTGGAGGAGGCGGCATGTTTCTCGGCTCGCAGTTTGGCGGCACTTATGCCGCTCCGTTCCTGCTGCCCGATGGCGGCGTCTATCGCCTCGGCGGCGGCACGGGCGCGCTGACCGTTGCTGGCGCGGTTCTGACGGGAGCGGGCAATTCCGTGGTCGTCGGCGACACGCGGGTCAACGGCACGGGGACCGTCATTCTAACGGCGGCGAACGACTACGCGGGCACGACGACGATCGCCGCAGGCGCGCTCCAACTCGGCAGCGGCGGAACGAGCGGGTCGATCGATGCGACGGCGAACGTGGTGAACAATGGAACGCTGATTTTCAATCGCTCGGACGCGGTCACATTCGATCGCGCGATCAGCGGCAGCGGCGGGATCGTGCACACCGGGCCAAATCAGCTCACGCTCGGCGCAGCGAACAGTTACGCGGGCAGCACCGTGATCAACGCGGGTTCGCTGGTGATGGGGATTGCCGGGGCGATCCCGACTGGAACCGCGATGACGCTCGGCACGGGCACCACCCCCGTGGGCCTGAATCTGAATGGCTTCGACGCCACGGTGGGCAGCCTCAGTTTCCTCACAAATGCCTCCGCGGCGAACACGGTCACGATTTCAGCAGGCAACACGCTCACCGTGAGCGGGACGGGCGGATTCATTCTCGGCACGCCGACGAACAGCACCACGACGAACGCCACGTTTACCGGGGGCGGCGCGCTGGCGGTGGATAACGCGGGCGCCAACATCCTCGTGGGGCAATCGGCGCCCGATCAAAACAGCACGACGAACACGGAGACGCTCGACGTCTCGGCACTCGCTTCCTTTGCCACAAACGTGAACGAGTTCCGCATCGGCCTCGGCACACGCGTGAATGCCACCGTGAAGCTGTCGAACACGAGCAACACGATCACGGCGAATACAATTACCGTGTCCGACACTGGGGCAAACAACGGCGGCCCGGCGCTGGTTACGCTCGGCAGCGGCGCGAATGTCATCCAGGCGAATACGATCACGCTTGGACAGGGGAAAGGGGCGGCAACGGTCGCTTTTGCCTCCACTACTCCCGGCAGCCCGGGAATCGTGACGATCACGAACAAGACCGGGGGCGGCGCCAATCTCACGTTGGGTCACAAGAACACCGATACTGCCGCGACCGTGACCGGCACGCTGGATCTCCGCGGGCACTCCGCCTCCATCACCGCGGGCACGGTGATCCTCGGTCAGGATTCGTCCACCGGAACCAGCACGAGCAGCACGGTGGGCACAATTTATTTTGAAGATGGGACCTTTAGCGTCACTTCGCTGCAGTTGGGCAACAAAACCAACTCCGCCGCGAGTCGCTCCGCGGTCGGCGTGCTGAACATCAGCGGCGGCTCCTTCATCGTGAATAGCGGCGGACTTTTCCGCCTTTCGAATCGCAGCGGGAGCGGGGGCACCGCATCGGGAACGGTGAATCTGACCGGCGGCATACTCACCTCGAACGTTGGGATCACCGACGGAGGCCAGACGGGCGCGACGAGCGTGCTGACCGTCGACGGAGGAACCCTCAACATGCTTGGGAATGCGATCGGCACTGCGGCAGCTCCGATCGACACCCTCAACCTGCAGAGCGGCACGTTGCAAAACATTGGCGAGATCAACGGCGGCGGAGCCGTGACGAAGACGGCCGGGACCGTTGGCAATACGCTCACGATCGCGGACACCAATTCCTTCACCGGTTTGCTGAACGTGGAAGCCGGGGTTGTTTCGCTCGAGGGGACTTTATCAGGGACGGCGGCAATCAACGTGAACACCGGCGCGCTGGCGGGGGTGGGGTCCACGTCACGGCCGACAGTCATCGGGAATTCGACGGGGACAGCCGACGCGTTCCTCGGCGCCGGTGTTAGCGGGATCGGCACGCTTGGCACCGGGGCATTGGCGCTTAACTCCGACGCCACGTTTCAACTGCAGTTCAACATCGCCGGCAGCAGCAGCTTCACGAGCGACCTGGTAAATGTCACGGGCGACCTGGCGCTCGCCGGCAATCCAGCGCTGCTCGTTTCCAATCTCGGCAGCGACCTGGCGCTCGTTCCCGGAACGGTGATCACGTTCCTCGATTACAGCGGTGCCTGGAACAATGGAACGTTCGGCGGGCTCCTGGACGACAGCACGTTCGCAGTTGGCGCGAACCAATTCCGGATTAGCTACGACGGCGTCGACAACAACTCGAGCGAGGTGGTGCTGCAGTCCGTTCCGGAACCCGGCAGCGCGATGATCGTTCTCGCCGGCATCGGTGGTCTCGCCGCATTTCGTCGTCGCCGAACCAAGTAGATCGCTTCCCAAAGGAAGTTCCGGATCGCTGCCGGCCAACAATCCCACCCTGCTCAGGTTGGGAGACCCGAGCCACCGCAGGCGCGCTTGCGAAGCCGGAAATTACCTTCGGCAGATGCCAAAGGCATTCATGATAGTCCGAGGTTGCCAGGGTTTCCTCGATGGCCGGTTTGCGTTCGACAATTGCCCGGAGTTTGCGAGAACGCGCCGCGTATGAAGCTTCTCCTCTCCCTTGGCGCATCCCTGGCAGCGACCCTGGGCGCGATTGCGCAAGATGCAGCGCCCGCGCCAGCTCAAGCCACCGACAGCGGGCGCGTGGCTTTTTCGATTCGGGCGCCGGAGGCGAAAAAAGTCGAGTTGCGGGGGCAATGGAGCAAAGAGGCGCTTGCGCTGACGAAGGGCGAGAAAGGGGATTGGACGACCACGATCGAAAAGGTCCCCGCCGGCGTGTGGGAATATAGCTTCGGCGTGGATGGCCTGAACGTGATGGATCCGAGCAACCCGTCGTTCAAACCTCAGCGCAATCCGGGCAAGAGCATCCTGCACGTCCCGGCAGTTCCTCCTGCGCCGTGGGACTGGCAGGATGTGCCGCATGGCACGGTGCACCAGCACGGGTATCTTTCGAAAGTGCTCAATCGGCCGCGGGAGGTCGTGGTTTACACGCCACCGGGTTACGAGAAGGCCTCTGAGAAGAAGTATCCGCTGCTCGTGCTGCAACACGGCTCCGGGGACAACCAGCGCACGTGGATCGATCACGGAAAAGCGCATTGGATCTTGGACAACCTTATCGCGCAGGGAAAAGCGAAGCCGATGGTGGTGATGATGATCGATGGTCATCCGTACGGAATGGTGGGGCGCGAGGCGGCGGATGCGAAGCGCATCTCTGCGCAGGAGGCCTTCGAGCGTGAATTGCTCGAGGACGCGATGCCGCTCGTGGAGGGAGCTTATCGGGTGGAAAAGGATGCGGCCAATCGGGCGGTCGCGGGCCTCAGCATGGGCGGCGCGCAATCGTTGAGCGTCGGCCTGATGAACATGGATCGCTTTGCCGCGGTGATCGCGATGAGCGCAGGCATGCCGTCGCCGCAACGCATGGAGAAGTTTCTCGCGGATCCCGCGGCGGCGAATTCGAAGCTCAAGCTGCTTTGGATTGGCGTGGGCAAGGATGACTTCCTCCTAAAGCGTTCACAGGAATTGGACGCCGCGCTGAAGGACAAGGGGATCAAGCACGAGTGGCGCATGAGTGATGGTGATCACTCGTGGCCGGTGTGGCGTGGGTATCTCGCTGAGGTAGCGCCGTTGCTGTTTAAGTAGAAAACGCTTCAGGCTGACGCATTTTGCCGAGGGTGGTCCCTGCTGCTCGCTGCAAACACAGTTGCCGTCTTGGTATGGCGTGGCTAGCACGCACCGGCGCATGATCCTTCCGTCCCTTCCATTCCTGTCCGCGGCTTCGCTTGCGGAGGTCGACTGGTGGCCGTTGGGAGTGCTGACGATCGGGTTGGTTACGATTGTCGTGCTGATCACCGTCCTTCGCGTTCACGCGTTCATTGCGCTCCTGCTGGCGGCGATTCTGACCGGCGGACTGTCGGGCGCGTTGCCGGGAGAACTGGCGCCGGGCGTGGTGGGGAAGGGACATGCGCACTGGGCGCAGGCGGTGGAGTTGTCGATCGCGGGATTCGGTTCGGTCGCGAGCAAGATCGGCGTCGTAATTGCGCTCGCGGCGGTCATTGGCGTGTGCCTCGTCGAGAGTGGTGGCGCGGACAAAGTCGTGCGCCGCGTGCTGGCGGTGCTCGGTGAAAAGCGCGCGCCGCATGCGCTCTTCATCGCGGGCTACGTGCTCTCGATCCCGATCTTCTTTGAGACGTATTTCATGCTGTTGCTTCCATTGGCGCAGGCGCTGCATTTACGCACGGGGAAGAACTACATGGCATTTGTCCTCGCGATTTGCTGCGGGGGAACGATCACGCACTCGCTCGTCGCGCCACATCCGGGTCCGCTGGCCATGGCGGAGTACCTGCATCTCGATGTCGGGCAGACAATGCTCGCGGGAATGCTTGCTGGAATTATTCCAGCCACATGCGCGTGGTGGCTCGCGCAGCGCATCGCGCAGAAGGTGAATGCCCCCATGCGCGAGACGGGCGGCGCACCGCGTGAAGATCTGGAGGAAATGATGGCGCGGCCCGAGTCGAAATTGCCGTCCCTGGTTGCCTCGCTTACGCCGGTGATACTCCCGCTTGTGCTGATCGCGATGGGTTCCCTCGGGTCAGTCCTTGGGCTGCGTACCGCGGCGCCGGGGATCTATGCGTGGGTCGAGTTCTTCGGCGACCGGCACGTGGCCCTTCTCATCGGCGCAGCCGCAGCGATGGCGCTCGTGATGAAGCAGCGCAAGATTGGCCTTCCGGCGGTGAATAAGATGATCGGCCCGCGCTTCGCCGAGGCCGGTGTGATCATCCTCATCGCAAGCGCGGGTGGCGCATTCGGCGCGATGCTCAAGCATGCGGGCGTCGGTGAAGTATCGGCCGTGCTGGCGAGGCACCTCGAGCTGAACCTCGTGTTCCTCGGTTGGGCGATCTCGACCGTTATCCGAGTCGCGCAGGGCTCTGCGACCGTCGCCATGATTACCGCCTCGTCGATCATGTATCCGATCATCCAGGCGGAGCATCCGCCGTATCATCCAATCTACGTGTTCCTCGCGATTGGCTTCGGATCAAAGATGGTGTCGTGGATGAATGACAGTGGCTTTTGGACGGTGAGCAAGCTGAGCGGATTCACCGAAGCGGAGACGCTGAAAAGTTGGACGGTTCTTGTGACCGTCGGAAGCTTGATCGGACTCGTGCAATGCCTGGTGTTCTCGAAGCTGCTGCCGTTTGCGGGCTAGGCTCTATTAATTCCGGAGGTGAAAGAGGTTGGAACGCGGAGCGAAGGCGGCGCTTGGCGGCACTTGCAATTACCCACAACTTTTCGGCCGCGCTTCACTGCATGCTTTTCGATCGCCGGCGGTTCGATGCCGCAGGCATCACAGCGTGTAGCCGGTGTGTTATCCGAGGAACGAGGGTGACCACCGGTTAGGATGATTATGGATTGGTCCCCGGCAGGGGATCCAGCGGCCGTCCGTTCCGGAAGTGCGCCCTGCTTGAGACCGCGCTGGCTTCCCTCCGGGAAGCGTCCGTTTTGGCGCGAACCGGTGGTCGCGCTCGTGCCTCGCGTGAGGCACCGGCTTTGATCTCTTCGGGATCGAGAATTGAAGCGTGAAGCCGGTCGAATGAGTCCCGCTCGAGCTTGTGGGTAATCGAAAGTCGGCGGTCCCGGGAGGCCGTCGATGGGCGATGGTCACTTGATATGGATCGTCGCAGACAGTACCGACGTTGAAATGACTCGTCCCGCCCTTCCGTCCGCGTTGTTTGTCGCAGGTTTGTTCGCCGTCGCTGCCTTCGCGGGTGAGCCCGATTCGTATTTCCCTCCGCCGGATGCGCAGGGCGGTTGGCGGACGCTGAAGACGAAGGAAGAGATTCGGGACAAAGCGGGGATGGATTTGGCGAAACTGGAGCTCGCTTTCAACTTCACCCAGCGCTGCAGCCAAAACGGCGGGCTGCTCGTGGTGCGGAACGGATACCTCGTTTTCGAAAAATATTTCGGCCGCGCGCATCGCAATGCGAATCCGGATATGGCTTCGACGGGCAAGGCGTACACGAGCATCGCATGTGGCGTGATGCTGAATGAGTTTCGCGACAAGATTCCGGAGGGGCTCGATACAAAGGTCTTCACGGAGAAGTACCTTCCGGAAGCGCTTCCGCTCGACGATCCACGGAAGGCGGCCATTACGCTCGGGCAGTTGCTCTGCATGTCCGCCGGCTATTGGGGGGAGGGCGGCGCGCCGACGGGGATCGTGAATGGGAAGGTGACCCAGCTAAAGCCGGTGCCTGGGCAGAACATCAAGGACCTCGATAATTCTTCGCTGCGCGTGCCGCTGTGGACCGTGCCGGGCGGTGGTTATTCCTATTCTTCGCCCGCGCCGCATATCGCGTCGATCGTGTTGCGACACGTCACCGGGATGGAGTTGCAGGACTATATCCGGACGCGTCTAGCGGAACCGATGGGCTGGGGCCCGTGGGCGTATTGTCTCCATCGTGGTGATTTTCTCATGCCGCACGCAAACGGCGCGGGCAGCACGGCCGTGCATGCCACGGACGCGCTCCGCTTTGGATACTGCCTGCTGCGGAAGGGCAAATGGGGCGACAAACAGCTGGTCCCCGCCGAATACATCGCGCTCTGCAACCAGCCGTCGAAGTTCAATCCGCACACGCCGTTCTCGCTGCAATTCGAGCACAACTCGGACGGTCATGTGGCGGGCGCGCCGAAGGATGCGTTCTACAAATCGGGCGCGGGTGGATTCGGGATCTTCGTCGTCCCTTCGCTCGACCTCGTCATCTACAAGCTCGGCGGGAAGGATAACCAATACGATCCGGCACTGACGCAACTTCCGCAGCCGTTCGACTACGATGGATCGCGAGACAAATGGGAGCCCATCCCGCGGACGCCTTTCCACGAAGGCAGCATGGGCGGTGATGACGGTCTGCGCCGCGTGCTCGAGATGGTGAGCGCCGCTGTGCGTGAACCGTGATAGGTGGAATTCCTCCTCAACGCGACTCTGCAGCGTCGTTCCCATTTTTGGCTTTCACGATTAGCGCCGCCCAACCGGCCGTGAGGAAGACTCCTCCAACGGGCGTCACGAATGCGCCGAGAATGCGTAGATTGGTGATGCCGATCGTGTAGAGGCTGCCGCTGAAAAGCAGGATTCCGATCAGCCAAAGCCGCCACGCCCAAACGCGAGCGGGCGCAGCCAGCGCCACCGCGAGCATCGCGACGGCGTGGACGAGGTGGTACTGTGCCGCGGTTTTCCAATTTTCGAGCTGGTTATTAGCCACCAGGATGGAATTCAGGCCATGCGCGCCAAATGCACCCATGGCAACGGCGAGGAATCCCATGATGGCGGCAATGCGGACGGCGACGCTGGTATTCATGCGCATCGTTGTAGCGGAGAGTTTCCGCTCGTCACTTCCCGCGCCGCCTTTTTCACTCCGTGCAAATGGATTGGTCCACCTGGCAGCCGCGCGAGCGGGCAAACCTGTGCTTC
>CBHXZU010000190.1:0-9339 GCA_966125105.1 uncultured Prosthecobacter sp. | reverse complement strand
TCCGCAATGGCCGATTTGAATGGAAACACCACCGCCGCGACAGCGAGCAGTGGACGGATCTGCGTTTTCCAAAACCGCTTGAGTGCCGCCGACGATTTCATGCGGAACCGTTAGACACCGAGCCTGCTCAGCCGTTCATCCATGACAAGGTGACCGCGGCGAACGCGGCGGAAATTTCGGAAATCGAACGTGCGGCGATGGGTCGTACGATTTTCAGAGTCAGAGTGCACGAAAAGCCGGTCATCCTGAGGGAGCTTTAGCGACTGAAGGACCCCGAGCCATTCACGATGACCTCGTCGCCGGCGAAACAGGTGTGCCTCGTAAGGATGACCGCCTTTCGTGCATCAAATGAAAGCCGGCTTTCGTAATGTGCATATCCTATCACCTTTCGAAAGTCGCTATGCCCGCCACCGCGCCTGGCGAGTGGTCACTTCAACGACTTCAGATAAGTGAATAAATCACTCACCTGTTCCGGCGTCATCGCTGCTAACAATCCCTCCGGCATGAGCGACCGGCGCAAAAACTTCGTCTCCCGGATGTTCGCCCGCGGAATGCGTTGATCCGCGGCGCCCGGAAGCCGGATCACCACCGCGTCTTTGTCTTCATTCACGAAGAATGCATCGAGCACCGTCCCGTCCTTCTGCTCCACGCGGAAGATGCGGTAGGCGCTCTCCATCGCGGCGTTTGGTGTGAGGATATTTCGCAAGATTGCCTCCGTGCCCATCGCGCCGACGCCGCTGAGATTTGGTCCGATCTGTCCGCCTTCTGTGCCCATTAGATGGCAGGCGCGGCAAATTGCGGCGGCGACTTTCCCGCGCTCGAGATCGCCGGGCTTCTCCGCGAGCGAACTATACTTCGCAAAGTCCGCATCCAGCTTCATCGCTGCTTCAGCCGTGAGGACCGGCGGCGCATCGCCCGTTTTGATCACCTTTGCGCCCGGCGCGAGTTTGCCCCACCCGCGGCCATTCGTCGCATTGATCGCCAGGTCCGCAGTATCGCTGGGAAACGCCCGATCGAAGCTCGCGCGAATCTCCGCCGCCGTGCGCTCGCGCGTCCAGACCCGCAGCTCCGCCAGTTGCCCTTTGGTCCCGCCGCCGGCATTCGTCCACGCTATCTTCGCGTTCTCGATCTTGTGCGTCGCCGGCTTCGTCCCCGTCGCATCCAGTTCGCCATCAATGTAGAGCTTGAAAATGCCGGCCGCGTTTCGCGTGGCAGCAACGTGCGTCCACATCCCCGGCACGATCTTCTTTTTCGCGACTGCGACATCGTGAAGTCCCGCGCCCGCCCACGCGCGGAATTGCGAGCCGTAGAAGTTCAGGTCGAGTTGATCCTTCGCGCCGAAAATCCCGTCGGCGTTTGAAATGTCCGCATACAGCTTTACCCAAGTCTCGACGGTGAAAGGACCATCGAGCGTCAGCCCCGTTTCGGTGAAAGCGTTCTCCGCGCCATCAAGCGCGAGCACCGGGCGGAAGAGCGTGCCCACGCTTTCGACGATCGCATTCAGCGCCGGATCTTTATCGCCCAGTACCGCGAGGAGACGATCGAGCGCAGACGGATCCAGGTCCGTTTTCGCGATCTTCCCGGCGGTAATCGCGGCCACGATCGCGCTCGCCCCAGCCTTCGTGGTGGAGAGGCCGTCCATGACGGTTCGCTTTCTGGCGCCATCGAGAAACTGCCAAAGCGCGATGGCGCGGTCGGGAGCATCCGCCGCCTTCGATGCAACCAGCGCCGCGAGCGCGACGTCCCGGACTTCGTCATTCTGCGCCAGTCGGGTGAGCTGGTCGAACTTGTCGGCCTTTCCACTTCCGAGGTCCCGCAGCGCTTTCAGCGCGGAAAGCCCCGTGGGCGTAACCTCGAAGTAGGTGCGGTGCCCAGGTTCACCCTTCATCCATGCGTGAATCTCCTCTGTCCCTTTGCTCAGCGCAGCGAGAAGCGGTTCTTCGGCCTGCGACAATTTGAATGCGCCCGCGAGTTTCACGCCCATCTCAAATTGCGCTGAATCCTCGCTGGCGAGAAGCGGCATTGCCGCGTCGCTCACGATCGGCCCAAGCTTCACCGGATCGAGACGCGAGCGGAGTTCGAGCAGTGCGGCGAGCACGGCAGGCGCAGTCGCGGGATTCGTGAGCGTTGCTTTCACGGCCGCGCCAACTCCG
Source organism: uncultured Prosthecobacter sp. (assembly GCA_966125105.1). GTDB lineage: Bacteria > Verrucomicrobiota > Verrucomicrobiia > Chthoniobacterales > Chthoniobacteraceae > SXWH01. The sequence goes on along the minus strand of CBHXZU010000190.1, from coordinate 7,186 downwards.
GGCTCATCGAGGAACTGCACGAGCCGCAAAATTTCTTCCTTCTCCGGCGCGCGTTTTAGTTGAGGCAGAAGCGCAGCGACGTGCGCGGCGCTGGCCTTTGGTTCCAGGGAAAGCGCAGCCAGCAGGCGCGCCTCGATCGGAGCGCTTTTGCCTTCGTCGGAATCGAGGAACGCCGCGACTGCCTTCGGTTGAGCTTCAAGGAAGAGCCGAACAAGGTACCTCTCGAAATCTCGATCGTAAGCCTCACGCACTTTGATCGGTTTGCCTTTGTGCGTGGATGGAGCAACAGGCTCCGTAAGCGGCGCGCCGCCGAGCTTCAGTAGGTCCCTCACGACTACGTTCGTGCCCGCGGGGATGACCGGAAAACTGTCCGGTTGCATGGAGTGCAGAAACTTGCCGAGCGAACGGGCAAGTTCGGCGCGAACTTCTGGATCGGAATCCTTGTCGAGCGGCGCGACCATCCGAATGTCGTCCAAAGAATCACTTTCGAATGTATGGGCACGATGTGTCTCCGTCGCCCGGAGCCCTTCTCGGCGTGCATTCCGATTTGAATCCGCCAGGAGTGTCTTCAGTGCCGGCGTGGAAGGTTTCACTCCGAGCACCTGGAGTGCCCATAGCGCGCCGATGCGTTTGGAGGCCGGTTGTGCCGCGTCAGCAATGGTTGATTCAAATTGGGGAACTATGGACTTCGTTCCCCGATCACCCAGCGTCTCCCATGCGAGGTGGTGCTGAGCGAGCGAAGCGCCGCCGAGCTTCGCCATCAGTTTCTCCGGCTCGAGCTTCGTAAAATCCGGAACTTCCAGCAGCGCCTTACCCTTCGGCTTCACGCGCCAAATGCGGCCGCGAGTCTTGTCGCGGTCCGGATGCGTCCGCGCGACTTCATTGTGCGAGATGATTTTGTTATACCAATCAACAATGTAAACGCACCCATCCGGCGCGAGCGTGAGCGCGACTGGTCGGAACCACGGGTCGGTCGTCGTGACGAAATCCTGGGGCTTATCGAGTTTCCACCGCGGCCCGTCGCGGTGCATCTTGATCGCCTGCACTCGATTTGTGATCGGGTTTGCCACAAGCATTTGGTCGCGCCACGGCTCGGGGTAAATGCCGTCCTTGTCCGTCAGCGCGAGTCCGCTCAGTCCCGTTCCGCCCATGCGGAAATCCGGCGCCGTGCCAGGGAACTCCGGCGCGTAGCTCTTCCACTGCCGATCAGAACAGCCGGGATAATTCGCAAACTCGTGGAACGGCATCACCGGGTAGCCGTAGTCATTGGCTTCCTGGATGAACGCCTCGCCTTCACCGTTCAGCACGAGTCCCCAGATGTTACACGGCCCCTGGCTGGTGATGGTGAACTCGCTCCCATCCGGACGAAACTTCGCCATGCGCGTCTGGTCAAATTGCTGCGCCTTCTCCGGTGGGTCACCCGGCCTTGAGACCTTCCCGTAGTTAAACGCGCCCTGCGCCATCCAGATCCATCCGCCTGGCGCGCGCATGAATTGGTGCGGAAACAAATGCGAGTCCTGCACGCCGAATCCGGTGAGAATCACCTCGCGCTTGTCCGCCTTCCCGTCGCCATCCGTGTCCCGTAGGAGCACGATGTCGTGCCCGTGCTGCACGTAGCAGCCGTCTTTGTAAGGCAGGATGCCGAGCGGGATCGCCAAGCCATCGGCAAAGACGCGCGGCTTCCGCGCGAAGCCCGTCGGTGATTTTGGATCGCGATCGTAAACAAGGATCTTGTCCTTCGCTTTGCTCGCGTAGAGGGCATCCGCCGCAGCCGCGTTCTCGTTCCCGTCCACGGGGTATTCCAGCGCGGTCATCGTCCACATCGCGCCCTTTTGGTCGAAGTAAACAGCGACAAACTTGCCGACGCCTTCCTCAGGGATCTCCGACGCCACGAGTTCCATCTCCAATCCCTCCGGCACGGTGAACGTCGCAAGCTCATCTTGCGCCGTCCGCGGCCCCACGCTCGCCGTTCCGCTGCCTTCCTTCGTTGCGGGCTTCGCATTCGCGCCCGCCGGCTTCTTCTCACCCGGACGCCCGACCTTCTCCCACGTGGGCGCGTTCGGCGTCGGCGGCAGCTCCTCGATCGTGATGTCTTTCGCAAATATCAGCGCCTTCCCGCCGCCATGCACCTGCACGCCGATCTTCCCGTCCTGCGCAATGTTCGGATCCGCTTCGGTGTAATCGAGCGCCGGGACATCATTGATCCACGACTGAATGCGCGGCCCTTCCGCTCGGATGCGGTATTCATTCCAATCGCCCTTCTTGATCGCCGCATTCACCGCCTGCAAATCCTTCGCCTCCGCGACGACTTTGTTGCGCCGCGATTCGTCGTACATCTTGCCCCACCAGCCCTCGCCCCCATCCACCTGGTAACCGCTCATCTCGCTGCTATTCGGCACGCGCAAGCTGCGAATCTGCACCCCGCTGTTGATGAACCCCTCCGTTCCCGTGACCTTCAATTTCAGGCGCAGCTCAAAGTTGTGATACGACTTCTCCGTCGCGATGAAATAATTCCGATCCACCTTCGTCTCGAGCGAACCGCCAACAATCGCGCCATCCTGCGCCCGCCACCACTTCGCATCGCCTTCCCAGCCATTCAGCGTCTTCCCATCAAAGATCACCTCCGGCGCGGCGAATGTGCGGGTTGAGGTGAGTAAAAGGAGCGCGGCGAAGGCGTGTTTCATCGGGCGGGCGATTCGAAAGTAGAGCGGATGACAAGAAGCCAGTGGCAAGAGAACCCTCCCGAGCCGCTTTGCTTTGTCCTCCGAGATTCCGCGCGAATAGAGAGCAGTTGCCGAAAGTTATTTCCGGCTGGCGCAGTTTCATGCGTGCTAAAAAAAGTGGTCATCCTGAAGGAGCTTTAGCGACTGAAGGACCCCGAGCCATTCACGCGCGGCTCCTTAACCGGAAACTTCTATTGGCAGATGCACTAGCTACCAGAAACAGGCCGACGCCGTAACGAAGCCGCGCGTCGTGCCTACCTGAGAGCGGTCCGCCGCCGCGTAAAAGCCCCAGACTCCACCGCCAAGTGACCGAAATCCAGCGGCGCGTCGGGGTTCCAAACATCAAAGCATCTTCTATTCGCCACGCACTTTCGACGTCAGGGAAAAAAAGTCTTTCGCGACCGCAGGCACTCCGCAAATTCAGGTCTATGGCTGCGCGCCTACCCCAGTGGCTTCCCACCCCGATCTTTTTGGCGGTGGGCGGTGCATTGGGCTGGCTGTTGGAGCCGGCGATGACGCCCGAAATCGAGAGCGGGGCGGCGAGTGGTGTGGATCGCCCCTTGTCCACGACGGACGTGATCGCCGGAGCGTGGTTGCCGACGGCCACTTTGGAGCAGCACCTCCGGTCACTTTCCTCCGCCGAAGCGAACGCGCTCCTCACTAAACTCGATCATGCCTTCTGGTCTGGTCATCCGAATGGGCGCGATGCCTGGCGCGTGCTGGTCAGTCGGTTGTCGGAGCAATCCTCGCGGAGCGAACTTGCCCGTGAATTGTTCACCCAGGTTCGGACGTGGGATCTGCCTGCCGCGGCGCGTGCCGAGACGATGCGAGTTCTGACCGCCGCGCTCGCCAGGATTCCGGCAATGACTCCCGCGATGATTGGAAAGGCGCTACGCGGTTTCACGTGGGATGAAGTCCACGCCGCGGCCGCAATTATCGCTGAAGAGCGACGTGGCAAGTCGATTGAGAGCGATGCGTCCGCGCTTCGCCAGCTCTTTGTCGCGGCAGAAGCGAAAGCCGACAGGTTGGACGAAATAGCAAACGACCTTGTCGCTGCCGCCTGGTTTCGCGAGCAGCCCGAGGCCGCAATCGCCTTCGCGGCGAAGGCGCGCGGCTTCGATGGCGCAATCTTTCGCCCGATGTTGCGGCAACTCTACGCGGTCGACGCCCCGGCCGCCGTTGCAGCTCTGAAGCAAATCGCTGCCTACGGGAAGTCCTCCAGTTGGACGGGCGAATCCGCCTTTCTGACCGGCCTAACCGCCGCCGAGTTCCGGAAGGTCGCGTCCCAAGCTCCAAAAGAAGAACGTCTAAAATGCATCGCGGGATTTGGGGGGAAACTCGCGAGGGAGGCTCCGGCGAATGTTGCGGAGTTTGCGCTAGAGTTCTCTGCGGCCGAGCTCTTCACCGAAGCATTCTTCGAGGAGCGTTTTCTTTACAATGATTTGCCGGCCCTCCTCCCGCTCTTTGCCGAGCGCGATGCGACGGCTTGTCGCGAATGGCTCAGCGCGGTCACTCCCGAGCGCCGGGTGAAGGCGCTGCAAGATGCTGTTATCTCAAGCGCTGCCTATGCACGATTCTGTCTGAGCACTCCGGGAATTTCTCCCTCGTATTTTCTTTTGAGACCGATCGCTTCCGAGGACTTCAACGCCGCCATGCGCGAGTTGCCGCATGTTCCCGAGAGTGAACGTTCGGATACGGAGGTCGGCCTGCATTTCAGCGCTATCACTGAACGATACACGGGAGACATTGCAGGCGCGTTGCAAGCGCTCGAGCAATTGCCCGAGCGTCTTCGTAGCAAAGTCGCCGATAACATTTTTTCAAGCCTCGCACTGCGCCATCAAGCGCAGGTCGAGCAGTGGATCGCGGCAAACCCGACTTCGCCCTCAATCCCGGCGCTGCAAATCGCCCTTGCCGACCGCGACGCGTTCCTCCCGAATGCCAGGCGCGAAGCACTTCTCGCCGGTTCGCTTTCTACAATCAATGAGAACCCCGGCGTGGCGACCGTCGCGGAGTCCTACATGCAATTCCTCTCCAAAACGGACCCGCCTTCGGCCGCCGCCTGGTTCTCGCGGATTCCCGAGGGCGATCAAAAAAACCGAATTGCGCAGATCCTCGCGCAACGCTGGGCAATGACCGACTCCTCCGCCGCCCTGGCGTGGGCGGAACAGCTCCCGCCCTCGTCCTGCCGCGATGATGCTTTTCTCACCCTCGCGGAAAAGCAGAAAGCCAATCCCGATGAAGCCCTGCAACGAGTCGCTCAAATCGCCGATCCCGAGCGGCGGTATCACACCACGGTGGGCCTGGTGTATCAGTGGTCCCTCGCCGATCCCGAGCGCGCCATGTCGATGATCGCAGAGGTGGATCTCTCAGACGAGCATCGACGCAAGCTCCAGGCCATTGTCGATTCGAGCCCCACGCGCCTTCGCAGCAGCAAAGCCTCGCCATGATGAAGCATTTTCTGGCGCTTGGCATCGGACTCGTCGTTGCCGTTCTGGCGAGGCACACGCTCCGTCCTGATCCAGTCGTCGCGCAGCCACCCGCGGTTCCTGCAATCGGCGCCCGCGGCTTCGATGTCCCGGGGGAAGCCGTTTCGGAAATCGAACGCCTGCTCGCCTCGGCGCGTCACTCAAATCGAACGCCTGCCCGACTCCGCGAACTGCAGCGCGCGATCGACCGCTGGCTCCTCGCCGATCCGCGCGCGTGCATTGTGTGGCTACAGGATCGCAAAGCCACGGGTTTGATCCGTGCGGACTTGCTGCCGACTGTCTGCGCGCTCCGACTGGATGGCCGAATGACGGAGGTCATGCGACTGGCGTCGGTGATTACGGACCCGCTGCTCCATTACGCGTTGATTGCCGCCGCATTTGAAGTAGCGGCGGAGCTTCATCCCCGAGAAGCCTTCGACGTGCTGTCGGCGATTCCCGCCGCGAAGCGTTCCAAGCTCGGGCAGGATTTCGTTGCCCGATGGGCGAGGAAGGACGGCCGTGCCGCGTGGGAAGCGGTGTCGGCAATGTCAGATCACACCCAGCTGATCCAGATGGTTCGGCCATGCTTGGCCGCATGGAGCTACAACGATCCCGAAGGCCTGTTTCGATATCTTCGCGAGCAGATTGCCGATCCGACGCGCAAATCACCTTTAGAGTGGGGACTTCTCACCCTCGCGGGAGATGCGCCAGCGACCATTCTGAAATTGCTTTCGGGCTACGAGCGGACCTCGCGCCTCCAATCGGTCTGGGAAACGGCGTTGGCGTCAGTGGGGAAGGACTCCTTCGGCACAGCGCTGCGTTATGCCCAAATGGAGCCTGCCGGTCCGCGCCGTCAGTTTGCACTCTTCAGCCTCGGACTCGGGCTTGCGTCGTCTGACAATACGGCGCAGTTCAAAACGCTGGTCAGCGAGCTTAATCCCGATGCGCTGCGTGAACTCGAGCCGGCTCGGATCTCATGGCTATTCCGATTCAATCCCGGCGAGATTTCCGCGATCGTGCAGGACCAGTTTCCCAATCCGCTCTCTCGTTCGGCAGCGATGTCGCAGTATGCCGAGGCTCAGCTCTACAATCAGCCTCAAGCCTTGATCGAAATGGCTCTCAATGCCCGGTCATCGGAAGATGTTCCCGACTGGCTTGACGCGATCGCATCGAGGCTCCGGACGGACCCAGTCTCATCCAAACCCGGCACCGATAAGTGGCTTGCGAAACTCGATCCTCCGACCTGCGAACGCCTCGCTCCAGAACTCCAGCGCCGCCTCAACGTCGAGGACTGGAACCGAGTGAAGCCCCACTTCCAATCCACGCCCCGGTAGCGCGGTGTTCGTACGCAGGCGGCAGCGGCGCCTATTCTACACGGATCGAGCGCGGGATTTGCAGCGAGGATGGAAATAATGGGCCGTCCTCGAGCGACCGAGGACGGCCTTTGTCGAAACAGGAACAGTCTCTTACTTCGCGGCTTCCCTGCTTGGTTCCTGTCCTATTTTCCGAGGGGAAGTTGATCGCGCAACCGGATAATCCACAGGCGGGACGGGATGCCCGTCACGTTGTCACCGATGCCGAAGTCATTGTCATTGGTGATCGCGACCTGGTTGCGGTTGAGAATGCTGAGGCCTTCCAGTTTGAAGTCCGTCAACGCGGGCGTTTCCGCGTTCGAGTAGACGATGGTCGAAGTGGCCGGCGTGATCCCCGCCGCCGCCAGGTTCAGACTGGCATCCTCCAGTGCCAAAGTTTGCGCCACCGGCAGGCTGCTCACGTCGGTGGCGGTTGCGAGGTCGACAAGGACCAGCTTTGCACCGCCAATCCCGACCTCGTCACTCCGCTCCAGGAGGAGAAGTTTATCCTCACTCACCCAGGCGGAGGCGCTGATCTTCAAATCTTGCGGCCGGTTGCCCGCGGCATATCCGCTCACCGGGGTCGTGAGCGCGACGAATTGCCCCGTGACGTGGAGATTGAGCGGATCGCTGATGTCGAGGCGCA
>CBHXZU010000189.1:0-9349 GCA_966125105.1 uncultured Prosthecobacter sp. | reverse complement strand
CCGGCTTGTCCTTCGGAGCCTGCTCGCGGTAGATCGCGCGCTCGCGCTCGGCGAGATCGGCCGGGACCGCGTCACGGTTCAAGGATACCGGCTTCGCTGCGGCGATGTGCAGGGTGATGTCGCGGACGAACTGCTTGAAGTCGTCGCTGTTCAGCGTCTCGGCCTTGCCAGCACCCACTTCGACGAGCACGCCGATTTTTCCACCGAGGTGGATGTAGGCAGCCACGGCTCCGTTGCCCGTCACTTCAAAGCGGACGTTGCGGCGGATCTGGATGTTCTCGCCGATCTTCGTCACGGCGTCGACGCGCTGCTGCTCGAGATCGGCAGCAGGATTTTCCGCGAGGGCCTTGGCCCACGAGGCGGTCAGCGCCTGGAAGGACTCGTTCTTCGCGACGAAGTCCGTCTCGCTGTTCACTTCGAGGAGCAAACCGACCTTCGCGCCCGGCAGGATCGCCTGGGCGATCACGCCTTCATTCGCGGCGCGGCTCGCTTTGTTCGCCGCGCTCGCCGCGCCCTTGGCGCGCAAAATGTCCACCGCCGCTTCGATGTTGCCATTGGCTTCGGCCAAGGCTTCGCGGCATTTCAGCATTCCCGCGCCGGTCTTCTCGCGCAGCGCAGCCACTTGTTTCGCGTCAATATTCACAGTGCTCATGTAGTTCGTTTGATTGAGGTTGAAAAAAAGAGAGACGAGAGCGGGTCGCCCTCGTCTCTCAAAAAAGACTCTGTGCGCTACCGCACTTTTACTCAGCCACCGCCGAGAGATCGGCGTCAGCCTTCTTCGCGCCCGCGGCGCTGTTGCTCACGATCGCGTCCACCAGCTTCTGGAGGATCACGCGGATCGCGCGGATCGCGTCGTCGTTGCCCGCGATCGGATAGTCCACGAGATCCGGATCAGCGTTCGTGTCGACGATTGCGACCACCGGGATGTTCAGGCGGCGCGCTTCGGCCACCGCGTTCGTTTCGCGAGCGGTGTCGATGATGACGATGGCGTCGGGATGACGATCCATCGTGCGGATGCCTTCGAGGTTACGGAGAAGCTTGGCGCCTTCGCGACGGATTGCGGCGATTTCCGCTTTGCCCATCTTCGAGTACTCGGGCGACTTCTCCATGTTCTCGATCCAGTTCAGGCGAGCGATGCTCTGGCGAATCGTCTTGAGGTTCGTCAGCGTGCCACCGAGCCAGCGCTGATTCACGTAGAACTGTCCGCACGCGAGCGCCGCTTCCTTCACGGCTTCCTGCGCCTGCTTCTTGCAGCCCACGAAGAGGACCTTGCCACCCTTCGCCGCGGTGTTCGCGAGGAACTCGCACGCATTGTGGAGCTGCTTCACCGTCTCACCCAGATTGATGATATAAATCTGGTTCTTGCGCTCGAAAATGAAGGGCTTCATTTTCGGGTTCCAGCGTTTGGTTTGGTGGCCAAAGTGGACGCCCGCTTCGAGCAGTTCAGTCATCAATTCGGTGGACATGGACAGAGCAGTTTTTTGGAAAAAGGGCGCGCAAGATGGCGGGACCCCCGCCGTTAAGCAAGCACGAGTTTGCGAAATCTTCGCGTGGCGAACCTGATTGCGAGGCAATGCACGGTCCGGCGCCAAGCGCACCCGGGTGCTGAAGAACACATCGGGCGCGTGAAATGCAACTCATATTCGAGCGTGGACGCCTCTTGAAACCAGGAACATAGCGGCCATCGGGAGGCTGAATGGAGGCGGGTTTAACCGGAAACTGCCGTGCTAACGTTCTCGGCAGGTCCAGGCGGCAGGGAAACATATGCTGCAACCTCGCGTGGCGCGGATTCTCCCGATCGATTTCGCGACGCGACGGCGATCACGATGGGCTCGCCTGGGGGGAGACCAGTCAACGTCCACTGCTCGTCGCGAACAATCTGCGCGTCGCCCTCTTCGCCAGCAGGTCGATTCGCAGGCCGCCACGTGACGCGATAGCTGTCGGCCAGGGCTGCTGCCTTCCACGTTACAATTACCGTGCCTGCGCCGGCGGGCGTCGCGGACACTTCCCCGACCCGTGCCGGTTTGCGCCCATCCCGCGGTCGCGCGAAACCGAAGTCGTACCAGCGACCGTCGCCTGGTTCGAGGATCTGCTCGAGTTCGGAACGTAATCCGCTCAAGCGCTTCTTCAGCTTCCGCAGGGCGGCATCCCGGATGGCCTTGCGCGCGACGAGCGATTCCCGGGCGCGTCCAATGGCGAGATTCGCCGCTTGAATTGCCGCGAGCGTTTGTTGCGCGATCACCGCAGTGACGCCAAGGGCAGCGATCTCGCGGCTGGGATTCGCATTAAGATACTCGCGAAAGCGAATGAGCATCGGCACCGGGTCGAGCGGAACGGCCAGGGTGGGAGCGGTGAACCCGGCGGCGTTCCATTGCGCGTTCCAACGCGTGCCGAGCACCGTCTTCAAAATGCTGATGGCCACGCGGCAGAACTCGCGCCCGGCTTTCAGGGCGATTGCGCCGACGCGGTAGGCATCGGCAACCACGGCCTTTTGTGCCGCGTAGGCGGCTTGTGCACCCGGAGAAGCCGGAGCGGCCGGATTTCCTGCAAGCGCGAATACGTCCGCGGCGATTTTCGGGGCGTTGTTCTGCGAAAGATCGATCTCTGTGCCCTTGGATTCCGCGCCGGCCAAGGCCTTGTGACCGAGGCTGATGAGTTCATCGATCCCTTTGGGAAGTGTGTTGTTGGTTTTCATGCGGTGCACCGTTGGGAAAACGCGCCGAAATGGGAACGCCGAGGCAGTGTCACTGGGGCGGACTTATTCACATTTTGCGTCGTAAACTCCTCGGGATGAACGTGCGCGGGTGCGCGAGATTTTACATCGTTTCACTCGGTGGCAACGGAGAACCTACTGCGCGACGGCGTTGAAAACCCTCCGGGCCGCCACTGACTTCAGGGTTTCGGAAGTGAATTCGATCCGGGCGCCGGATGCCCGTGCCATCTTGAGTGTCGAATCGAACCGGTCAGCCGCCGACCAGGACACATCGAAGTCCGCAACGCACCAGTCAGCCGAATGACCGAGCCGTTTTGGATTCGAAATCGATGCGGCCAGCAGTCGACCGAATGGATGGAAATCCCGGACTTCGGACGGCTTTTGACGCCAAACCGATTTTGTCATTCGTAACCAAGCGCGCATTTGCTTCCCTGGCTCGTTTCACTTGCAGCGAGTAGCCCCACACCCCCTCGGGGTCCTTCTGTCGCTCCCTGCTAAAGAACCGCGACCGTTCAGACGGTTTTCGAGCTTGCTCCCGGCGATGAATCTCCCGCGAGTGGCTCGGGGCCCTTCTCCTCGTTACACTCGGTCAGGATGACTGGCTTTTCCTGCTCGGCATTTCCACGCCCAGATTTCTTCGTGGTTCTTGTCCGACAAACAATCAGCAGGAACGGCTTTTCGGGGGCTCAGATGACCGGCTTTTCCTGCGCCTTATTTTCGCCGTCTCATTCCTTTCCGGTTCTTGTCCGACAAACAATTACCCGGCACGGCTTTTCGGGGGTCTCAGATGATCCACTTTTTCCGGGTTCGGAAACCCGCCCTACCCGGAAATGACATCTGGCAAATGCTCTACCTAATTCCTCGACCCGTTCGTTCGAGGCTCTTTGTCCAACACCTGCCGAAGCGCTTCGAGCATGGCGTCGCGGGTGTATGGTTTTCGCAGAAATCCAGTCGCTCCCGCTTCGGATGCCTTCGTCATGCGTTCCTCGGTCATCATCCCGCTGGCGGCGAGCACACGCACATTGGTATTCAGTCCTTTCAGCGCGCGGATGGTCGCGGCTCCGTCGAGCCCCGGCATCATCATGTCTGTGAACACAAGCGCGATTTCCGACTTCCGCTCCGCGTAAAGCGCCACCGCTGCCGCGCCGTCCGACGCCGTCAAAACTCGATACCCGGATCCTTCGAGGACCTGCTTCGTCACGAGCATGACCGAGGGCTCGTCCTCCACGAGCAGGATCGTTTCACCCGCGCCCAAATGGTTCGGCTTTACCTCATCCTGCGCGGAGGGGGGCACGGCAGGAACGGCGGGGAAATACAATTTGAACGTCGTCCCCTTCCCTTCCGCGGTTTCCAATTCGAGCAGTCCCGCGTGTGCCTTTACGATCGCGAGAGTAGTCGAAAGCCCGAGGCCGGTGCCTTTGCCCAATTCCTTCGTGGTGAAGAAGGGCTCGAAGATCTTGTCCTTGATGTGCGCGGGAATGCCGGTGCCGGTATCGGAAATGCGCACCAGCACGTGTGGTCCAGCAATCGAGCGCGTCATCAATTCCTCCCTCGACCCCGTATCCGCGTAGTTCTCCGCGGAAATGATCAGCCGGCCGCCTTCCGGCATCGCGTCGCGAGCGTTCACCGCGAGGTTCAGCAGCACTTGGTGTAGCTGCGTCGCATCGCCCATGATCGGCCACACGTCCGCCGCGAGGGAGCACCGGACCTCGATATTCTTCGGGAAGGTGTCCCGCGCGATCTTGTGCACTTCCTTTACGATGCGCTCCGTCTGCAGGGCGACGCGCTTCCCGTCGACGCCGCGAGCGAAATAGAGAATCTGCCGCACCAGGTCCGCTCCACGCTTGGCGCTGTTTTCAATCGCTTCCAGCAACCCCTGCGACTCCATGTCGCGTGAACGCAGGCGAATCAATTCCGCGGAAAGGAGAATCGGCGCGAGCACGTTGTTCAAGTCGTGCGCGACCCCGCCCGCGAGGGTGCCGATACTCTCCATCCGCTGCGAACGGAGGAATTGCGCCTCGAGCTTCTTTCGCTCGGTTACGTCGGTATTGATGCCGAGGATGGACTTCGGCTTGCCAGTCTCATCGCGGAGCAGCGTCCAGCGGCTCTCCGTGATGACTTCGCGTCCGCCTTTCGTAAGATGCGGAAGCTCGCCGGTCCACTCGCCGCGTTCGATGATCGCGCGCTTCGCTTCCAGGAACTTCTCCCCGTTGGAGAAAAACAACCGGCCCATCTGGCTGCCCACGACTTCGTCCGCCTTCCAACCGTAAATCCGTTCGGCGCCTTTATTCCAGTAGAGGATCATGTCGTTCATGTCCCGCACGACGATGCCGTCCTGCGCGAGATCGAGGAGATTGGCCTGCTCCCGGATGCGCTCTTCTGATGTCGCGCGTTCCGTGACATCGCGAAAACTCCACACCCGGCCGCCTGGCGCGCCGCTCAAGCGATGAGGCTGCGAGTAACGCTCGAAAACGCGGCCGTCCGCGAAATGAACAGAGTCGTGCGACTCGGCTTCCGGATCACGGTAAAGCTCCTCCACCTTGCGCATGAACTCTTCGGGATCCCGGAGCTGCCGCAGAACGAAATTGCGCAATGCCCGATCGTCCCGCGTCGCCATCACCTCATGGGGAATCCCCCACATCTCCACAAACTTGTGGTTGCAGCTCACCATCTTGCCGTCGCCATTCACCACGAGAATTCCATCCGCCGTGGATTCCAGCGTGGCGGTCATCAGCGAAAGGGAATCCGCCAATTTGTTCTGCGCCTCCATGCGCTCGGAGACTTCCTGCTGAAGTTCCGCCGTCCGTTCCGCCACGCGTTTCTCCAGCAAGTCGTGCGCGCGCTGAAGTTCCTCATCGCGCGTCTGGATCTGCTCGAGCATCCCGTTGAAGCCGGCGATCAACTGCCCCAATTCATCCTGCATGTCCTGCGGCACGCGCGCGGAATAATCGCGCTTGTCGGTCACCACCTTCGTGGCGTTCGCGAGGCTCAGGATGGGACGGGTGATGTAACTCTGCAGCTTCGCGGAAAGAACGAGCGCCACGAGACCCGAGGTCAGCAGCACGATCCCAAGCAGTCCCGAATAGGACTTCAACCGCTCATGCATCGCGCTGTAGTCGGCAAGAAGCACCAGCGTTCCCAAGCGAAACTTCTCCTCGTCATCCTTCAGCGCGGCGACATGCGTGATTCGATTTCCCCCGACATGATAACCGTCGGAGCCGGGAGCAGCGGGCAGCTCGGACTCATAGCCCGGACGCACGAAACTCGCGAACGTCGTGCCATCCGAGCGGAACAATCGCGCGCCGAGGATTTGCGGCTCCGCCTTCAGCGCCTCGAGCACTTCGCCCGCGCTCTTCTCATCATTGAACTCGATCGCCGGTGCCATCCACGACCCCATGATCTTGGTCAGGATGGAGAGGTCGCGCTCGATCTTCGCATGATAGCCGCGCAACTCGTAGGAGAGCAGCGTCGCCCCCGCCAGCAGCAGCGCCACGCTCGCGGTCAGCATCATCACCGCCATCACTTTGCGGCGGATCGGCAAATTACGAACGAATCTCATCGTGTCACCACACCTGGTTGCCCCGACCCGCGCACCGACTTCGCCAGGTGCAGGAGTTTGGAACTGATCCGCGTGGAAGCTCGCCGCGCAGCCTCGAGATTTGCCGTGAAGACGATCCGTCCGTGCTCCGTGGCAAAGTTGATCACGGTGAACGGCTCCGTCTGGGGCGTGTCTCCCACGGTCACGATTTTCGACGCTTCCGCCGCGGAGCAAATCTGCGGCGCTCGATCCCGCTCCGAGGCGCTGATAAACAGAATGTGCACGTTCTTCAGGTCGTTCACGCGGGTGGCCCGCTCGACGGTGATCAAATGGTCGTTCACCCGCCTGCCTTGCACCAACCGGTCGAGGCCGTCGCCGAACGGATCCTCGCCGAAAATCCCGATCACAATCGGGGCGCCGGGCGCCAGGGCTTGCGCCGGCCATTCCACATATTTGGCGATGTTGAAAAGGAAGGCCGCCTTCACATCGTACTCAGAAGCCGCCGGGCTCTGCGCGAGAATCCGTGCAGAGCCGAAAGGGCTGAAAAGCAGGGCCAAGCCGAGCAATGCAGCCCGTAGCCAGCTTTTGCAGCGCGCCTCCTTTCGTTTTCTGAAGTCGAACAACATCAGAAACGAATGGTGACCTTCCCATAGACGCTCATTTCGACCTCCGTGGTCCCCGTCGCCACGGTTGTCGGGCTAAACTCCCGGTGCTGATCGCCGAACAAATTCTGCGCGACGATGGAAAGCTCCACATTTTCCCGCGGTCTCCACCCCAGCCGCAGGTCCAGGGCGACGTAACTATCGACCTGCAACGACGGGAGCGAATCCACGTAGCGGAACGTGGCGTCGAACTCCACGTTGCGCGCCACGTCCATTGAGGATCGGAGGAGGAATTGGTTCTGCGGGCTCCCGCCTTCGGTGAGTGTTTCCGTGTCGCGGTCCTGGCCGCCGTCGACACGGTGCAAGTTTGTCAAAAGGAGCGAGTATCCCGCGCGCAAGCGCCACCACGGGGCCGGTTGGTAATTGATCGAAAGCTCTCCTCCATACGTCTCACCGGCGAGCTTGTTACCCGCCATCGCCCGGACCGAGGGCGGCACGGCAAAGAAATCAACCGCAGGGTCTGCAGGCTCGATGCTCCGAAGCTCGTCGTAGTCGTTGTAAAACGCCGCCAGGTCCACGGACAGGTTATCGCGCAGTTGCACGCGGTATCCCGCTTCGTAAGCGATCAGCCTCTCGGATTGAAAATCGGGATCTCCCGAGAGCGAAGTCACCGCCGCCGGAGATGGCGGAATCGGCCCGAAACCCGGGAACAGAGCGCCCCGCGGATAAACCGGCTCCCGGCGCAACGTGATATCGCTTTCAGCCCGCGATGGCGTGCGCACCGCCCGCGCCACGGATGCCCATACTGAGTGCCGTTCCGCGGGAGTCCACAGCAGCCGTGCGCTCGGCTGCACCTCGAAACCGGTGTAATCATTATGCTCGAATTTCGAACCCAGCGTCAGGGTGAGACGCTTTTCAACCACGCTGATCTCGTCCTGCACAAAAGCGCTGAAGAGGTCCGTGCTCCGCTCGTTCGGCTCGAGACTAAGGTCAAACGTGTCGGATACGGAATCGCTCGTTACCCGGTAACCCGCTCCCCATGTAATTGTCTGTCGAGCACCGAGGCTGAACCGATGCTGAAAATCCACGTCAAAAGTGTCCCGGTCTTCGCTGAAAATCGCGCTCTCCCGGTGCGTGCGATCGTAATATGCCTGCAGAGCGAGTTCGGATGTATCGGAAAAGGTATGCGTCCAGCGCCCCAGGATGTTCCCGCCGGCCACGTGGCTTCGGGTGCGATCAATAAAGGGTGTAAACGGGGAGTTTGGAGCCAGGCGGCGGTACAATTCATCCAATCGGCCGGTGTAGATGTCGCCCTGCAGAGTGAGGAAGTTTCCGCCCGGCGCGTTCCAGTCTACCCGGAAACCACCGCGCGCCATCTCCCAGGCATCATTCGGATCACCGGTCTCAAACTCCCCGCCGTCATCGCGGCTGAGCCATTTGCCGTAAATGCGATAGTGGAGCTGATCCGAGATTTTGCCGCCAAAGCGGAAAGCGCCGATCGCTCGATCCTCCGTTCCTGCCGTCGCGGAGAATAGCAGTCCCTGTGTCTCGGCTGCCTTCTTCGTTATGATATTGATGACGCCATTGACCGCATTCGCCCCCCACAGCGTCGCGCCCGGTCCGCGGATCACCTCAATGCGATCGATATCTTCGAGCATCGTGTCCTGGACCTCCCAGAAAACACCTGAAAAGAACGGCGTGTAAACCGACCTGCCATCAATCAGGACGAGAAGTTTGTTCGCGTAGACGTCATTGAACCCCCGCGAACTTATCGCCCAAGTGTGCGCATCGAGCCTCGCGACGTCCAAACCAGGAACGTTCCGAAGTAATTCGGGAATGCTCGTCGCCCCGGAACGGCGAATATCCTCCTGGGTCAACGCCGTGATCGCTGCGGGCGATTGCGCCAGGGATTCCGCCCGGCGAGCTACCGACGTGACCTTCACGTTCAACAACTCCTCGACGGTGAGATCCGCCAGTTCTGCCGGGACTTCTCCGCGGCAAACGCTCAGAGACAAGCCGGCGAAGGCGCTCAGACGCAACAGCTTTGACGAAAATGAACCACATGTTGAAGGCATTTTGGGCAGGAAGGGCTACCGCGAGATAGCATGCCGAGTACCAAATTGCACGAATTACCACAGCCGTCATAACGCCCTCTGGAGGCAATAATTCGGTCGCGCTGAACGACGTCCCTATCTCTGTCGCACTCGAGATTGACCGGCAATCGACGACATCAGCTGACGAGACTCGGTTGGCGAGCAAAGGACCCTGCTTAATCTGCAATTCTCGCCACGTATCCTGCACCTCACCCTAGACCAATTTCACATCACGCTGAACGACCTGCAAATCACTCTGGCCGGCACGCAAATCACGCTACACAACCTGCACATCGCTCTGAACGAGCTGCAGATCTCCCTGTGCAACGCGCAGATCTCCCTGTGCAACGCGCAAATCTCCCTGTGCAACGCGCAAATCTCCCTGTGCAACGGGCAAACCTCC
>CBHXZU010000188.1:0-9371 GCA_966125105.1 uncultured Prosthecobacter sp. | reverse complement strand
TATTCACCTCCACGCCGTCCACCGGCACCATGCCGGCGCACGCATAAGCGAGGCGTCCCGTCCTATCCACCATCAGGGACCGATCCCGCTGGATCGCCGCCCGCAGGTCAGCCTCGGGAATCCCATACCACTTAGCCACGGCGGGAAGCTTGTCACCCAGCGCGCCAGCCACTGCGCCTGCTTTGGCCCCCTTTGGCAACGCGATCGAAGGGAATCGTTCACCTGCGGGGTTGATGTCCTGCGCGAGGAGCGGGATCACACTGGCAAGAAGGGTAAGGATCGATAATCGAATCATACGGGCACGAAACACAGAGACGGCGGGTGGTTCAGGTCGGTCGGAATCCTACGACGAATCGGGGCAGGATCAGGTCTCTGGGTCCGAACGAGAGGCCGCCACAGAACACACGTTTTGCACACGGTCAACGGAAGATATCCGGTTAGCAGGATTTTCATCCGTTCGTGACGCCACGGCCTGCTCGCCGTGATGACGCGCCGTATTCCGCGCCAACTTCTGCTGGCGCGCGCCCAACCGCATGCGCAACCTGCGTCCCCTTCCATGCCGATCATTACTTCCTCGAAAGCGCAGCCCGAGTACGACGTGGTCATTGTCGGTTCTGGGGCCGGCGGCGGCCAAATGGCCTACACCCTCACTCTGGCCGGGCTCAAATGCGTGATGCTCGAAGCCGGGCGGAATTATGAACCCGAGCGCGAAACGCCGATGTTTAATCGGCCGGATCAAGCCCCGCTGGGCGGCATCTCCACTCCCGACAAGCAGTTCTTCGGCTGGTTTGATGCCACGATCGGCGGCGGCTGGGAGGTGCCCGGCGAGCCCTATACCCAGGCGAGCAAGAAGGACGAGGAGCAATTCTGGTGGTGGCGTCCGCGCATGCTCGGCGGTCGGACGAACCATTGGGGCCGGATCTCCCTCCGCAACGGCGAATACGACTTCAAACCGAAGAGCCGCGACGGGTTGGGCTTCGATTGGCCGATTTCCTACAAGGACCTCGAATCGTATTATACGAAAGTGGAGCTGTTAGTCGGCGTTTACGGCTCCAACGAAGGCCTCGAGAACACGCCGAACTCACCGGAGGGCGTGTTGCTGCCGCCGCCAAAGGGCCGCGTAGGCGATCTTTACGCGCAGAAGCATGGCAAGAAGCTCGGTATCCCGGTGATTCCGATTCATCGAGCCGTGCTGACCAAGGCGCTCGATGCAGACACCATCCCAGCGAAGCTACACCCTGGAAATGAGCGGGCGCAGAAGATCGTCGCCGAATCCATGCGCCAGCGCGCCGCATGCTTCTGGGCGACGTCCTGCGGACGCGGCTGCTCCATCAAGGCAAACTACCAGTCGACCACCGTGCATCTCCCGCCGGCGATGGCGACGGGGAACCTCGACATCATCCCCGACGCGCATGTCCGCGAAGTTTTGGTAAACGACTCGGGGAAAGCGACCGGCGTTCTCTACATCGATAAATCCACCGGCAAGGAAGCGCGAGTAAAGGGCAAGGCGGTAGTCCTCGCTGCGAGTTCCGGCGAAACCGTGCGCATTTTACTCAATTCAAAGAGCAACCGCTTCACCGCTGGACTCGCGAACTCCTCGGGCCTCGTCGGCAAATACATCATGGATACGACTGGCGCGGCGGTGACCGGACAAATTCCCGCGCTCGAGAATCTCCCTGCGCACAACGAGGACGGCGCAGGTGGCGATCACTTCTACTCCCCATGGTGGCTTTATAAAGAGCAGCTCGCCGGGAAACTGAACTTTGCTCGAGGCTACCACATCGAGATCGGAGGTACCCGCCCGATGCCCGGCGGTCGCAGCCCGGTCCCGGATCAATTCCTTCGCGGTACTTACGGCACGAAGATGAAGGAAGCGCAGCGGCGCTACTACGGATCTTTCATGCGCTTCGCCTGCCGCGGCGAGATGATCCCGAACGAGCATTGCTTTGCGGACTTGGATCCCGAGGTGAAAGACAAGTTTGGCATCCCGGTGCTGCGCTGGCACTGGAAGTGGAGCGACCACGAGCTGAACCAGGCAATGCATGCGCAGAAGACGTTCACCGATCTCATCGAAGCGATGGGCGGAAAGGTGATCAGCAGAATGGCGCGGACCGGGCAGGAGGCCATCGATCCCGGCGGCAAGATCATCCACGAAGTCGGTGGCGCGATGATGGGCACTGACGCGAAAACCAGCGTGTGCAACCAGTGGAACCAAACTTGGGATGTGCCGAACCTCTTTCTCACCGACGGCGCGCCATTTCCCTCAAACGCGGACAAGAACCCCACGCTGAGTATCATGGCGCTTGCCTGGCGCGCCGGCGACTACCTCATTGAGCAAGCCCGCAAAGGAAACCTTTAACCGCACCGACCGACCTATGCAGACTCCCGATACCCGACTCTCCCGCCGCGATGTGCTAAAGTTTTTCGGCGCGATGTCCGCCACGATGGCTGCCGGCGACCTCGGCGCGCTGGCGCAAGATGCCAGGACGCCTGTAGCCGCGGCCGCTTCCGCCAAGGGTTACGGTCCCGATCCGGACTTGGTGAAGTTTTACAAGCCCGGCGACGTATGGCCGCTCACGTTTACGCCGGCACAAGCAAAGACGGTTACGGCGCTGGCCGACGTGATCCTTCCCGCCGACGACTTCGGTCCCGCCGCGAGCACGTTGCGCGTGGCAGATTACATCGACGAATGGATCAGCGCTCCCTACCCGCAGCAGAAGAAAGATCGATCCGGCATCCTCGAAGGACTCGTCTGGATCGAGGCAGAAGCGCAGAAACGGTTCCAAAAGGATTTCGCCGCCCTTTCCGCCGAACAACATCGCGCGATTTGCGATGACATCTGCTGGCCAGCCGATGCCAAGCCCGAGTTCAAGAATGCCGCGGAGTTCTTTCTCAACTTTCGAGCGCTCGCGAATGCCGCCTACTACGGCACGCAAGCGGGCTGGAAGGCCATCGGTTACGTAGGCAACGTGCCGCTTCCGAGCTTCGACGGCCCACCTGCCGAGGTGCTCGTGAAGCTCGGGTTAAAACAGACGGTCAAATAGCCGCGCTGAGCCACGCCAGTCCCGTGGCCCCGGGTATCGGCGGGCGAAGCTCGAACTCAACCAATCCTAACGATTGCCGAAGAAGCTTTCGGGTAAGCGCGATAGATCCGCTCCATCGATCCCGCCCCGCAGGTTAAAACCCGCGCTCCTATCCGCAGGCGTGCTGACGAAGCGGAGCCTGGATTTGGCAAAGGGGGCATGGGGCGAATCGAAGTTCCCAATCGCCGCCCCCAAAAAATCCCTCGCGGTTGGGAGGCCTCCTGCAGGCGCTTGCAAATCCTGCGGCACCCATTCCCGGCAACAAAAAACGCGGCCTTTGCAGGCCGCGTCTAAATGGTGCTCGCGAGAGGACTCGAACCTCCACGGGTTTCCCCATATGATCCTGAGTCATACGCGTCTGCCAATTCCGCCACGCGAGCAAATTCAGGGCCGCGGATAAAAGCTGCGTCCTCTCGTTCTGGCAAGCGCGACTTTGGGGAATTTCGGTCCGTCCGCTAAAAGCGGCTATGGCGGTGCCGCACGCAACTTCTTGAGACAGGATTTACGGGATTCGAGGATTTCTTTGCGGGGCGATGCTTCACGGCGGTCCACCTCCGGCCCCTGATTTGAGTCATGGGTTCTCTCTCGGGAGACGCGCCGACCCTCGATCCCCAATCCTAATTGCGGCGCTTACCGACGCACCTGCCGTGCGGATGAGACCAATCCTGTTAATCCTAAAATCCTGTCAATCCCGTCTCTCTCTCTCGATCACCGGTAAGGTGCGAGCCCTTCACGACGAGGGCGTCAGTGAGATCGGCACGGTGAGTCGCAGCTTTGGCAGGCCACGCCACAAGGCTTGCGCTTCGCGATTCGTTTACGAGATGCGCATCGGCATCAACACGTAGAGGAACGGTGTCCCGATTTTGATTACGCCCGGGCTCATTTCGTCGATGAGATCGAGATGAACTTCATCGTCCGGAAGCGCGCGGAGCGGGTCTTGCAAGAACGTCGGGTTGAACGCGATCGAGAACTCCTTCCCCTTGTATTGCACAGGGAGCGACTCATGCGCCTCGCCGATCTCCGGCGTGTTCGCGGTGATCTCCAAGTTGTTCTTCGTGAAGATGAGCTTCACGGAGTTCGACTTGTCACTCGACAGCAATGCTACGCGGCGAACCGCGGTGAGCAAGAGCTCACGCTCGAGTGTCACGCGCTCTTTCGTCTCGCCCGGAATTACTTGCCGGTAATTCGGATAATTGCCTTCGATCAGCTTGGACACCAGTAACCGGCCGTTTACCTCGAACGCCACTTGGTTCTCCCCGACCAACATGCGCATTTCACCCTCTTCACCAAGCAAGCGCAGAAGTTCTGCGACGCACTTGGCAGGGATGATCATGTCCCCTTCCTGGCTGCGCGGAAACTCGACTTCCAGATCGACCAAGGCGAGCCGGCGGCCGTCGGTCGCAACCATCGTGAGCTTGTTCTCGCGGAGGGAGAAAAGAATGCCGTTTAGCACGTAGCGCGTCTCGTCCGTGGAGATCGCGTAGCTCGTCTTGCGGAGGCCATCCTTCAGGTCCTTCTGCTTGATCGTAAAAACCTTGGCATTTTCCAGCTTCGGCAGCGCGGGGAACTCCTCTTCCGCGAGGCCCATCATCTTGAAGAAGCTCTGCCCGCAGCGGAGTGATGCAACGTTGCGCCCATCGATCTCCACCTCGACTTCCGAGGCCGGCAATTCTTTCACGATTCCTGCGAGCCGCCGGGCCGGAAGCGTCGTGCCGCCTGCCTTTGAAACGTTGGCGTCGACGCTGCAACTCATGCCCACGTCGAGATCGTTGGTGGTCAGGAGAAGTTTTCCGTCCTCGGCGCGGATGAGGACGTTTGATAGAATCGGCAGCGTTGTCCGGGTACTGACGACGTTCTGGACCGTTTGCAGACCTTCGAGGAGTTTGTCTTTGGCAACGCTGAATTTCATGGGCGCAGTCGCTAGGGTATCGCTCGCGCCTTTTGGCCGAACATGTTGTGGGAGGCAAACTTTTTCGGCCCAACCGGTGGGGTTACTCGATCGTCACGCGATGGATGCCAAGTGTCGTTCCGGTGAATTGATGATAACGAGCGACCGCTTTGTTATAATCCGCCTTCGCTCTCAGCGCCGAGGTATGTGCGGTGGCGAGCTTCTCCTGCAGTTCCAGGACCTCGAACACCGTGCCTGTCCCCGCGACGAGCCGCTTTTCGCCGGCATCGAGGCTCTCTTTCGCGAGCCGCGCCGCCTCCTCGGTCGCATCGATCCGCTGTCGGCCGGTCACCACGGCGCCACGCGCGTTGTCGATTTCCACCACAATGGATTGCTCCAGTTGCTTGAGGCTGACCAAGGCGCGGGCCACTCCCAATTGCTCCGCGTTCACCCGACTCTTCGCTTCTCGATTGCCCAACGGGTAGCTGAAGATCGCGCCGGCACTCCAATCGGACTGGTCGCGATTTCCTATGCGTTTGATGCTGCCGAAGAAACTGTCGTCGAATCCATTCAGCGCGAGGCTGGCAGTGAGGTCCAGTTGCGGCAGAGCCTGGTTCTTTTCAAAGGCGAGATTGATCCGCCGATTTGCGATATCGAGTTTCGCCTGGCGATAGTCGGGACGCAGATCGAGCGCGTAGGCCACGCCTTGGAGCACGTTGTCTTTAAATGGAGGTGTGGGCGGAGCGTCGATCTCGACCGAGCGCCCGAGCAGCGCAATCACATCAGCGGTAATGAGCTGCTTCAGAAAATTCTCCTGATCTTTCACCGCTCGCCCAGCCGTAATTACCGCCTCCTCGCGCGACGCCACTTCAGCCTGTGCGGTCGTGACATCGAGGGGGCGCATCACGCCGATTTCCACGCGCTTGATGTTATCCCGCAAAAGCTGGCGCGCGAGATCCTGCGAACGCTGCGCCACGATCAGGTTTCCCTTGGCGAAGTTGAGGTCGTTGTAGACCGAAATCGTGTCGGTGATCACCTGCATCACGCGGTCCTTCACGGCCCATTCGGAGGAAGTGACATTGTTTCGCGCAATCCGGATAGTTGCCAGGTTCGCATCGGTGCCCGCGCCGCGCAGGAGCGGCTGCCGCAGGCTGAAGGCGACTTCGCTTTCGTAAATATCGCCGACCTTCCGAGTGGTCGTGCCCACGTCATACCCGAGGCCCCAGACCGTTACGCCGCTGATGCCCGCGCTCCACGCATCATTTTGAACCACCGACCGCAAATCGGAGCGCCGCCCGGCATTAGTGAGCGGGTCATTCGAAAAGATGCTCCGCGTCGTATTCTCCGCGCGGGAGTTTGAGAGATCGATCTGCGGATCAAATCGCCCCCAGGCGCCACGCTCGCGTTCGCGGGCGATCTTCGGATCGAAACGCTGCACTTCGATGGAAAAGTTCTTCTCCAGCGCCATTTCGATCGCTTTCGCCTGGTCGAGGTTCAGCGGCGGCTGCGCGGCAAAACCGCGCGAAACGCAGACGGAAAACAACAGGACATGGCGAAGCTTCAACATGGCGGACGAGAATGATTGGCGCGGGTATACAAAGAATTGCAATGCGAACAAGGAACCCCGGGATCGTCCAGTCGTTGGTAAACTTCGTTAAATTGTGCGACTTGCTTCCAAGCCGGGCCTCACCCAAAACCCTGTGACGGCAGTAATGGGTTCGTTGTTCAGAGCAATGCGCGATTGGGTGGATCGGATCCACTTGAATGACTCATCGCTCTCGGAGCGAGAGGGTCGGCGCGTGGTCGTAAAGCGACGCCGCGCCGGATCGGGCTTCGTGATGCGATTCGCCAATGCCTTCTTCAGGGCGGCGCGAAATCCTGTGGAAGCGATCACCACCCGGGAGACCTGGCAGCAATGGGAGGTGGAATGTTATTTGCGGCTGCACGGGCCGGAGTTCAGCGCCGGGATGGATGAATCGGGCACCGCGTGGATCGAAGTGCTCCCTGGCCGCAGTCTCGGTGAATGGCTTTCCGCCGGAACGCTCGACCGGGAAATGCTGCGCGCCGCTGGCGCGGAATTGCGCCGCGCGCATCGACAAGACTGCCCGCATTACGGTAGCGGCTGGAGCCACGGCGATCCTCACAGCGGGAACTTTCTTTATGATCCCGCGTCACGACGCGCGCGGTTGATCGATTTTGAAGTGCGGCATCTCCGCCAGTTGCCGGAGGTGGAGCGGCATGCGGACGACGTGCTGGTCTTGTTGCAAGATGTTTGCGGCCGATGCAACGCCGAGCAGTGGCCGTCACTGGCCTCCGCATTGATCGAGGGCTACGGGAAAAAAGAAATCACATCCACGATCCTCGGCCGCCTCAATGTCCCCGCCGGAATCCCGCGTCTCTGGTGGGCGGTGCGCACGACTTGGATGAAGCGCGATGAGTTGGAACGGCGGCTGGAACAACTGAAGCAGATTTTGAAGGCGGGTGCGGAACAGAGTGAGACGGTGGAGAGCGCAACCGCAAGAGCGTAGCTCACGCGTGGAGGAGCGTAGCAAGCACGCTTGCGACGCTCCTCTTACTCCCTACTAGCCGACGCCTGTCCAAGCGGCCGCTGCACGGTCACCCACTCCTCCACCGGCCTCCCGCCGATGAGGTGCTCCTGCAAGATTCGCTCAAATCGCTCGGTCGTGAGCCCGCCGTACCACACGCCCTCCGGATAAACGACGATCCACGGTCCACCGACGCAAATGCGAAAGCACTCCGCTTTCGTGCGCATCGAGCGAATGCCCGTCTCCTTCACGCGCTTCTTGATGTATTCCCAAACGACCTCGGCTTCTTCGCGCGTGCAGCAGTCCGGCCCCATGCAGAGAAAGAGGTGTCGTTCGGCGGTCGCGATCCCGGCTTTCGCCAGGCCTGCTTGCAGTGGGTCAGTCGGCATGAAAAATCAAATCTCGAAGAGGGAACTGATACGCTTGAAGAAGCCGCGCGCGTATTCGCGACGCTTCGTTTCCGCCATTTCCGGCGGCATCTGCGCGGCGATGAGACCCTCCGTCTCCATCTTGCGATGCGCAAGCAGTTCGCTCAACTCCTTCGCCAGCTCTTCGTTTTCCTGAAGCAGCGGAGCCATCACGCCGCGTTCGATTTCCCAGACCTGGCAATCCATGCGCGCGACAACAGATGCCGTCCGGTTCTCGCCGGTGAGCATGCACATTTCCCCGAAGGCTTCGCCCGGGTGTAATTCCGCGACGTGCAGCGTCTGGCCACGGGAATCCACCACGACCTCCACTGAGCCTTCGAGGATGACAAACATCGAGCAGCCATTGTCGCCCTGGCGGATGATTTTCTCGCCGCGGCCGAAGCGCAGGATCTTTGCCCCGGCAATGAGCTGCTCTCTTTGCTCATCCGTGAGCGGCTTGAAGAAGGGCTGCTTCTTCAGGACTTCTCCCGAGGGAGCGCGCAGGGATAGCGAGTCGCCACCACGCCGGACCACGAGGTTCTGCGATGGCGGCGGGATCGTCAGTTTCGAGCGCTCGGCTTCGTACCAGATGTTCGTGCGAATCGCGTCCTCGATGTCGTTAAACCGTCCCGCTTCTTCGAGGTAATACTTAATCTCGTAGATCGCGGCGAGATCCGCGAACTCCACGAAGAAGACCTTCACGGGCGGATGCGCCAGAACGCCATTTGCCTGCTGTGCGGCGCGGCGGAGGATCTCGCGCACCGTATTGGGAGGAACCCGCAGCTCGAATCGAATGCGAATGCGATACGCGTGATTCTTCGTCGGGTAACTCAAGTTCGTGATCATCGCGCTCGTCACGGTCTTGTTCGGAATGTCGAGGTAGACGTCGTCGTTCGTGCGCAGGCGGGTGGAACGCCAATTCATCTCGATGACCTCGGCCCGGTGCTTTTCCACGATGAGCCAGTCCCCGACTTTGAATGGCTTGCTGATCTGCAGCGCGATTCCGCTGATGATGTTCGCGAGCGTTTCCTGCATCGCGAAGCCGAGCACCACCGCGATGATGCCAGAACCCGCGATGAACGCATCCACCCGCTGCCCGTGCCGAATGCTCAGCACCAGCATCAGCGCGATCGCAAATGCGGCAAAACTGAAGACCTGCTGCAGGAGCTTCGGCGCCTCGGTCTCGTGCGTGCGCTTAAACCAACGCTGCCAGAAAAACCGGCGGAGCAACGCGAGAAAGAAGACGACCCCGAGCAGGATCAGGACGGAGCTGAAGTAGCGCAGCGACCGTTCCTGCCAGGTTTCGCTCCCGTCCGCGGGCACCGCCGCCGGGTAATAAGCGTGCAGCGCCAGCAGCGGCACGTAGAGCGCCAGCGAGAGACAGAGCAAATGATACAGCACACCGAGCGGCACCCGGTGCTGGCGCTTCAACCATCGGCCCAACGCC
>CBHXZU010000187.1:0-9386 GCA_966125105.1 uncultured Prosthecobacter sp. | reverse complement strand
CGCCAGGATTCCTGCACTGGCCGCAAGGCGCGAAGCCGACGCTCCACGTGCTCGACGGTGACGCGCAGCGACATCTCGCGAAGGGCAGTGAGATTCGCTTCGCGGAAAAAATTGTTCGCCGCGGCGGCAGCGCGATCTCCCAGGTAAACTCGTCCTTCCGCGAGCCGCTGACGGAGCTGCTCGGGCGTGAGATCCACGAGCTCGATCTCATCCGCGAGGTCGAGCACGGAATCCGGAACGGTTTCCCGGACCGCGACGCCCGCGATCTGGCGCACGGCCTCGGCGCGGCTTTCGAGGTGCTGAACGTTGAGCGTGGTGAAGACATCGATGCCCGCATCGAGCAGTTCCAGCACGTCCTGGTAACGTTTTGGATGACGCGAGCCCGGCGCATTCGTATGCGCGAGTTCGTCCACCAGCACCAGGGCGGGACGCCACGCCAGAATGGCATCGATATCCAGTTCCCGCAGAGTCGTTCCTCGGTGCGCAATCTCGAGCATTGGGACGAGGGGGAGATCCTTGATCATCGCCTCCGTTTCCGCGCGCCCGTGGGTTTCCACCACGCCAACCACGACCTCGGTGCCTGCGCTGTGCCGACCGAGCGCAGACTTCAGCATGGCGTAGGTTTTTCCCACGCCGGGGCACATGCCGAAGAAAATTCTCAGCCGCCCGCGTTTGCCGCGTCCTTCGGCGGCGCGCGCCTGCGCCAGGAGCGCATCCGGATCCGGCCGTGTGTCGTCGTTCGGCACAGGCTACTGCATACTGTCGAGCGCGAGGTTGAGCGAGAGGACATTTACGCGCGGCTCGCCCAGGAAGCCGAATTGCGGACCTTCGGCGGTCTTTTCGATCAGCGATTTTACCGCGGCGATCGAAAGACCCCTGGCTTGCGCCACGCGCGCAGCCTGGAATTGCGCAGCCGCTCGCGAAATGTGCGGATCGAGGCCGCTGCCGCTCGCGGTGAGCAGGTCCGCCGGTGAGTTTTCCCCGAACTTGCCTTTGCGGTCTGCAATTGCCTTCACAAGAGCCGCGCTGGTCGGGCCTTGGTTGCTCGCGGCGCTCGAGACAGTCGCGAAATCGCCCGCGCTCGGACGTGGCCAGAAATAACGCGGGCCTTCCGTCTTCTGCGCGAGCAGCGAGGAGCCGATGGCTTTGCCGTCGCGCTCAACGATGGATCCCTCCGACTGACGCGGCGCCACTACCTTGGCAACGCCAGTGACGAGCAAGGGATACGCGGCGCCGGTGAGGACGGCTAGCGCAGCGAGCATGCGAATGGATGCGAGAATTGGTTTCATGGATTGGGATAGAGCGGATTCGGGAGAAAGTAGGTCCAAAAGGGCATCGCTTTCGGTTGTGGCCCTTCGTCACGGCTTGGTTCGACAATCGGGCCGGGTTGCTTCGGCTCGTTGGAATGAATGCCGTGCTCATTGAGCACCACCAGGATGACATTAGCTGCCGGCAGCACTCTTAGCTGCGGATTGGCTTCATGATTCGAGCGTGGGCTGCGCGGCCGATGAGATCGGCGATCACGGCTCGCGCGAGACGTTGCGACGAGAGAATTCCACGAGCGCATGGCTAGGCGAGGTGAAGGAGGGTGAGGAGGACATCGATCAGCTTGATGCCAACGAAGGGGACGATCACGCCGCCGATTCCATAAAGGAGCACATTGCGCCGCAGCAGCGCGACGGCGCCAAGCGACCGGTAGCGAACGCCACGCAGTGCGAGGGGGATCAGCGCGATGATGACGAGCGCATTGAAGATGATCGCGCTGAGGATCGCGCTCTGCGGGCTGTGGAGGTGCATGATATCGAGCGCCGCCAGCGGGCCGCGCGCCTGGCCTTCCGCTGCGTAGAGCCCGATGAACATCGCTGGGATGATGGCGAAGTATTTCGCCACGTCATTGGCGATGCTGAACGTGGTGAGCGCGCCGCGGGTGATCAGCATTTGTTTTCCGATCTCCACGACCTGGATTAGCTTCGTGGGATTGCTATCGAGGTCGACCATATTGCCGGCTTCACGCGCCGCCTGGGTGCCGCTGCTCATTGCCACGCCCACGTCGGCCTGCGCCAAAGCGGGGGCGTCGTTCGTGCCGTCGCCGGTCATCGCGACGAGGTGGCCCTTCGCCTGCTCGGCGCGAATGCGGGCGAGTTTATCCTCCGGTTTCGCCTCGGCCATGAAGTCATCCACGCCCGCTTCCGCCGCGATTGCAGCAGCCGTCTGCGGATTGTCGCCGGTGATCATTACCGTGCGGATGCCCATGGTGCGGAGTTGCGCGAAACGCTCGCGGATCCCGCCTTTGACGACGTCCTTCAGTTGCACGACGCCAAGCACGCGCTCATTGATTGCGACCACCAGGGGCGTGCCGCCGGCCTCCGCCACGCGTTTCACTTCAGCGACGACAGCCTGCGGGAACTCGCCGCCCTTTTCCATGACCCAGCGGCGGATGGAGTCCGCGGCGCCTTTGCGGAGTTGCATGGCGACTCCGCCTTCCACGAGATCCACGCCGCTCATGCGGGTTTGCGCGGTGAAGGGAACGAAGTTGGCGCCTTTTGCGCCCACTTCGCGCGCCCGGATGCCAAAGCGATCCTTCGCCAGGACCACGATGCTGCGGCCTTCCGGCGTCTCGTCGGCGAGCGAAGCGAGTTGGGCCGCGCCGGCCAGTTCACGCTCCTCCACGTTGGGCGCAGGGATGAAGGCAGATGCCTGGCGATTTCCGAGAGTGATGGTGCCTGTCTTGTCGAGCAGCAAGACGTCGATATCGCCCGCGGCTTCAACCGCGCGTCCGGAAGTAGCCAGGACGTTGTGCTGAATCAGGCGATCGATCCCACTGATGCCAATCGCGCTGAGCAGGGCGCCGATCGTCGTGGGAATGAGACAGACGGTGAGGCAGATCAGGACGACGATTGAAACGTCAATGACGCCGCTTTGGCCCGCGAGCTTTTCACTGAGTTGCGCAATCGGGCGCAACGTGCCGACAGCAAGGAGGAAGACGACCGTGAGACTGATGAGCAGGATGCCGAGCGCGATTTCGTTGGGCGTGCGGCCACGCGAAGCGCTTTCAACCATGCTGATCATGCGATCGAGGAAAGTATTCCCCGGCTCGCTGGTGATCTGAATGACGATGCGGTCGCTGATCACGCGTGTGCCGCCGGTGACTGCCGAGTGATCGCCACCGCTTTCCCGGACAACCGGGGCGCTTTCGCCGGTGATCGCGGATTCATCAACGCTCGCAAT
Organism: uncultured Prosthecobacter sp.; assembly: GCA_966125105.1. GTDB lineage: Bacteria > Verrucomicrobiota > Verrucomicrobiia > Chthoniobacterales > Chthoniobacteraceae > SXWH01. The sequence goes on along the minus strand of CBHXZU010000187.1, from coordinate 6,158 downwards.
GCCTTCCACGACGTCGCCGTCCGCGGGAATGATGTCGCCCGCCTCGCAGACGACGCGGTCGGCAGCGCGGAGTTCGCCGGCCGGCACGAGTTCCTCTTTTCCATTCGCAAGCCGGCGCGCCATGGTGGTCGTGCGCATTTTGCGCAAGGTCGCTGCCTGGGCTTTGCCGCGGCCTTCGGCGATCGCCTCCGCGAAGTTTGCGAAGAGCACGGTGAACCAGAGCCAGAGTGTTACTTGGACATGGAAGGCACTCGGCGCGGTGGCGGTGATCACCGTGGTGATGATTGCGCCCAGGTACACGATGAACATGACCGGGTTTCGCAATTGCGTTCGCGGGTCGAGCTTCCTGAAGGAATCAACAATCGCGCCGCGAACGAGCGATTTGTCGAACAAGGACGAGCGCTTTCGCGGTGTTCCGCTCGGTGACGGCGGATGGATAGCCGGAACGGTGTTGTGAAGGATGGCAGACATTTTGAATGGCGAGTGATGAGTTAAAACGCGCGACCCGCCTGCATGAGGAAGTGGTCCACCACAGGACCGAGCGACATGGCCGGGAAGAAGTTGAGTCCGCCGACGATTAGGATGACGCCGACGAGAAGGGCGGCAAAGGTGACGCCGACCGTGGGGAAGGTGCCCGGTGACGGCGGAGCGATCTTCTTTTCCACCATGCTCCCGGCGATCGCGAGCACCGGGATGATGATCGCAAAGCGGCCCAGGAACATGCAGGCCGAGAGCGCGCAGTTGTAGAAGTCGGTGTTGACCGTGATGCCGCCGAACGCGCTGCCGTTGTTCGCGGCCGCCGAGGTGAAGGCATAAAAGATCTCGGAGAAGCCGTGCGCTCCACTGTTTCCAAGTGTGGCCGAGCCGGCGGGGACGGTTGCGGCAATGGCCGTTCCAATCAGCACGCAGACACATGGGGCGAGCGCGCCCACTACCGCCCAGCGCACTTCACGCGCCTCGACTTTCTTGCCCAGGTATTCCGGAGTGCGGCCGACCATGAGACCCGCGAGGAACACGGTGAGAATGACGAAGATGAGCATTCCGTACAGGCCTGCGCCTACGCCGCCGAAAATCACCTCGCCGAGCAGCATGTTCACGAGAGCCACGCCTCCGGCGATCGGGGAGAGGGAGTCGTGCATCGCGTTTACCGCGCCGCATGAAGCTGAGGTGGTCATCGTGGAGAATAGCGTGGAGTTCATGACGCCAAACCTCACTTCCTTGCCCTCGAGATTTTGCGCCAGTCCGGTAGCTGGGTTTGGTTGCAGTTCGGCCCACCACGAGATGAGGAATCCGGCGAGGAAGAGCGCGGTCATCGCGCCAAAGATCGTCCAGCCCTGCCGCCGGTCGCCGGCCATGAGTCCGAAGGCGTAGGTCAATCCAGCCGGGATCACGAAGATCGCGAGCATTTCGAGGAAGTTCGAAAGCGGTGTCGGATTCTCGAAGGGGTGGGCGGAGTTTACACCGAAGAATCCGCCGCCATTTGTGCCGAGTTGCTTGATGGCCACCTGGGAAGCCGCCGGTCCGAGCGGGATGACTTGTTCGGCGCCCTCAAGGGTAGTCGTCGTGGTATAGTGGGCGAAGGTCTGCGGCACGCCTTCAATCGACAGCGCAACCGCGAGAACGACTGAGAGCGGGAGCAATACGTAGAGCGTGGCGCGGGTGAGATCGTTCCAGAAGTTGCCGATTGCTTGTGCAGACCTGCGGGTGAGCCCGCGAGCAAGGGCGATCACCACCGCGATCCCGACCGCCGCCGACACGAAGTTTTGCACCGCGAGCCCTGCCATCTGCGTGAAATAGCTCATCGCTGCTTCGCCTGAGTAGGCCTGCCAGTTCGTGTTCGTGACGAACGAAACGGCGGTGTTCAGCGCGAGCGCGAAGGGAATATTGCCGAAGTCCTGCGGATTCAGGGGCAGCCACTTCTGTGTCATCTGAATCCCGATGAGCGCGGCAATTCCAAGGACATTGAACGCCATCAGGGCGATCGCATACGTCCTCCACCGCATCTCTGCAGAGCTGTCGACCCCCGCGATGCGGTAGATGAGCCGTTCGATCGGAAGGAGAAGCCGGGAGAGCCACACACGCTCTCCGGAGAATACCCGGTGCATGTAGCGCCCGAGGAAAGGGGTGAGCAGTATCAGCAGGCCGAACAGGACTGCGACTTGAAGGATATCTCGCGCTGACATGGCTCAAACATGCGCGCCAATCCGAGGGGAGCGTGAGTTAAGCCAGGGCCGAAAGGTGTTAAAAAGGTGCAAAAGCCGGGATTGGAACCGAGCGCCGTTCGGCTCCGGCTTTCGCGGCCTTTTGCTGCCAGGCATTGCATCGTGGAACGGGAATCGCTCAGCATCCGGTGAAAACCGATTTCCATAGTTAGTCCGATCCATGCACCCCACCGTGGCTGTTCCCGATCTCGCTCGTCTCAAGCAATTGTATGACGAAGGCAAATACGTCTCAGCCTGGCAGCTCTGCCAGGACTACGCGCCATTCAATGAATGGCGTGACCCCGAGGCCTGCACGCTCGCCGGCCGCTTGCTGAATAACATCGGCGCGCCGAGGCTGGCTGATGTCCTGCACAATCGCGCGTGGCGGGCCAACCGCTTTAGCGCGCGGACTGCCTATTTTCGCGCCGCGATCATTGGCTCGCGCCTGGGACCCCACCGCGCACTGCGTTTTCTCGACAAATTGCCCGCTTTGACCGCGGCCGACGAAACCCAGCGCGCGGATCTACTTTCGCTGCGCTTCCGCTACCTCGCCCGGTATCGTGACACGAGCCGGGTCGAAAAGCTCTGGAAGGAAGCGCTGGCTCTGGCGCCGCAGCACTCATGGCTCTGGGTGGAGCGTGCTTTCGTGCTCGAGTGCTTTGACTCATACAAGGAAGCGCTCGAGGCGGCTCGTTATGCGCTGACTTTGCGCCCTGGGTATCGGCCTGCCGTGCAATCGGTGGCCCACTTGCTCCAGCTCGTGGGGCGGGACGACGAGGCGATCGAGTTTTTGCAATCGGCAGCGCAAATGCTCGAGTCGCCCAATGTCGTCGCGCAACTCGCCACCCTCTTCGTCGAGCATGGCCGCCACGAGGAAGCCTTGGTGCAGTGGAAGCGGTATCGAGAACTGGCAGTCGCCATGGAGCCGGCAATCCTGGAGTGGTGGCATTCGCGCATGTCCGATGCCGTCTACGAGCTCGGTCGCATCACCGAGGCAGGCGAGCACGCCAGGCTGGCGAAAAATGGTTTCCACGAGCTGATGGCGGAACGGTTGCTCCACCCTCCGGCCGAGGCGCGGGTGGTTCGCCTCCAAGTCCCATTCGTCAGGCAACACGACATGACGTGCGCGCCGGCAACATTGAGCGCGCTGAGCAACTACTGGAAAGTTCCGATCGATCACCTCGAGCTCGCCCGCGAGATTTGTTACGATGGGACCCAGTCCTTTCGCGAGCGGCAGTGGGCCGAGCAGAACGGTTTCATCGCCCGTGAATTGACGGTCACATGGTCCGCGGCCACGGCATTGCTCGACCGTGGAATTCCGTTCGCGCTTGGCACGGTCGAGACCCGCTCCGCGCACCTGCAAGCCATCATGGGCTACGACGGGATTCGCGGCACCCTGATCGCCAGGGATCCGTACCTTAAACACCCGGGCGAGTTCATCGGGGAAAAGTGGCTCGAGTCCTACGCGTCGTCGGGGCCCCGGGGGATGGTCATCATTCCAAAAGCGGAAGCCCATCGCCTCGACGGGATCGATCTTCCGGATGCGGCGCTTTACGACTACACGCATCAGCTCTCTTCCGCCTTGAACGCGCACCAGCGCGACCGTGCCGCCGAGGCCTTGCGCGCGCTCGAGCAAGCTGCGCCGGATCACCGCATCACCTGGGAAGCTCGGCGCGAGATTGCCTGGTATGACTCGAACCAGCCGCAAGTCCTCGCTGCCACGGAAGGCCTGTTGGCGAAGTTTCCTGACAGCAATCGCCTGCAGTGGGCGCGCTATGTGGCGCTCGAAGGCCTCTCGCGGAACCTCGACCGGAAGGCGGCGCTCGCCGCGCTGGCGCGCAGCGAACACGCAGAGCCGCTGTTCTGGCGCGAGTACGGGGTGAATCTGCAGCGGGATGCGCGTCGCCTGCCTGAAGCGCGCCGCTGGCTCTTGCGGGCACTGCGCTATCAGCCGACGGATGCAGAGACATTGCATTCAATGGCGGGAGCCTTGTGGGATGAACGGCGTTTGCCCGAGGCGCTTGCGCTTTTCCGGCTCGCGGCAACATCGCGCGAAAAGGTGGAGTATCTGCAGCGATCCTGGTTCATCGCGGCGCGGCATCTGCACGCGGAAGGCGAGGTCCTGGCGGTAATGAAAGAGCGCGCAGAACGCGAGGCGAAGCGCTCGAGTCTTCCCGCGCAGACCCTGTTTTCCGCCCTTACTTCGCTTGGGCGGGAGCATGAGGCGCTGGAGGTCCTCGAGCGGGCGATCAAAGCGCGGCCCAGTGATGGTTCACTTCTTTGCTTTGCGGCGGATTCCTTCGCCCGCTACGGCAACCGGGAGCGCGCGGCGGAACTCCTGGCGCTGGCGGAAAGCCGATGTGGAAGGCTCGAATGGCTGAAGACGGCTGGGCGGATCGCGGATTACCGCCCCGATCCGGTGGAGGCGCTTAAGTTCTACCGGCAGGCGGGGCCGGAGGATCCGCTGGATATCAATCTTCATGACACCATCGCGAGGCTGACGGCAGAGACGCAAAGCCGCGCAGCAGCGATCGAATATCTCCGCGAGCAGATCACGAAGTTTCCGCATCACCTCGGTTTTCGGGAATCACTGATCCGCTGGAGCCGTGGTCAGGGGGCCGAAACCTGCGTGGCGCCCTTGCGCGAATTGATCGAGCTGGCACCCGAGAATGTCTGGGCGATCCGCGAACTGGCGTTGGTTTTGAGCGAACTTCACCGGTTCGATGAGGCCCTAGAACTGTGCGACAAAGCCGCGGCGCTGGCGCCGAAGGATGAAAGCTCGCACGGTATCCGCGCCTGGGTGCTCCTGGGTTGTGGACGCAGAGTCGAAGCTGCCGAAGCGGCCCGGCAGGCGTTGCGCCTCTCGGTGGATTACACGTCCGCCTATCGCGCGCTGCTCGAGGCATCGGAATCTTTCCCGGAAAAGCAGGAAGCGCTGGAGTTCATCCTCGGCGAATTGAAGCGGCAGACGGTGTTTGGCGATGGGCTGCTCGAATACCTGCATCACGCATTTCCCATTCTCGAGCCGGCTCATTTGCTCGAAAACCTTCGCGGGGCGCACGAAGCGCGACCGGATTTGTGGCACGCTTGGGCCGCATTGATCACCCAATTGTGCGATTCGAAGCGGGCGGCGGAGGCGTTGCCCCTTGCGCAGCAAGCGGTGGAGCGATTCCCATTATCCGCGCGGCTCTGGAGCGACCTGGCGCGAGTGCATCGCGAGCAACGAGACTTCAATGCTGCGGTGGAGGCGCTGCAGCGCTCAGTGGAGTTGGCTCCGGCGTGGGGCTACACGAGCCGTCTTCTCTCCGCTGCGCTCCAGCGTTTGGAGCGCTACGAGGATGCCCAGATCGTGCTGGAGGAGGCAATCGCCGCCGCGCCGCTGGACGCGCAAAACTATGTGGAACTGGCGCAGCTTCTTTGGAGGCAAAGCCGCAGTCCGCGCGCGAATGCATTGCTCACCCAGGCGATTCGGCTGAACCCCGACCTGATCGACGCGTGGAATGCTTTGCGTGAAAAGCTGCTACCCGACAGCGACATCGCCGTCTCGCTGGCGCGGTCGCTTACCGAGTCGCGGGCGGGCGAGACTGGCCCCTGGCTTCGCCTCGCCGAGATGCTGCCAAAGGCCGCGCTGGCAGAGCGTCTGCAAGCGGTCGAGCGCGCGCTGTCGCTCGACCCGCGCAACGTGGATGCGATCGAACTTCAAGCGTGGCTGCTGGCGGATGCCGGGAGATACGACGATGCGCTCGCCGCGTGTGAACCGCCGATTTTCAATGGTCGCGTGCCTCGCGAATTGCGCGGCCGCGCCGCATGGATCGTGGCCCGGCGCGGCAATTTGCCGGAAGCGCTGGCGCGGCTCCGCGACGTGGTGAAGTCGGATCCGGATTATTACTGGGCTTGGGAAATGATTGCCACGTGGTGCGATGAGCTCGGTGAGCACAAGGGGGAACAGGAGGCTGC
>CBHXZU010000186.1:0-9424 GCA_966125105.1 uncultured Prosthecobacter sp. | reverse complement strand
AGTGCCGCCATTGAGCGTGATATTGCCGACATTCACATCCACGCCAGCACCCGTCGTGGTGAGCGTAGCGCTACTGTTAATTGTAATCGGCTTCGCCTGAGTGCCGTCCGAACCGAAAAGCCCATTCGGACCGACCTGAAGGGTGGCACTGTTGTTGATGGTAATGCCGCTCGAGTAACTAAATGCGCCGTTGGTGGCTGCGTTGCCGGGATTCGCGACGACGGTACCGTCATTAATGACCGTGGCCCCGGTGAAGGTATTCCGGTTTGTAAGTGTGAGCGTGCCTGCGCCGAACTTCGTCAAACCGCCGCTCGTGTTGCCACCCAATGTGACAGTTCCGGCTGTCGCCGCCGTGGTCGCGCCACCGCCAAAGATATTCACAGTGAGCACGTCACCCGCCGTGTAACCAACGCCCGGGTTCGTGATCGTGAATCCAGTCACCTGCCCGCCCGAAACGTTCGCCACCGCCGTCGCCCCCGTGCCGGTGCCGCCGGAAAGAGTAATGAATGGGGTATCGAGGTAGCCTGCGCCACCCGTCGCCACCGCGATGGCGTTTACACCCAGGCCCGTCGGCGCGAGCAGCGGCTCCGCCACGGTCACATTGAAGCTGTTCGTGTCAAACACCGCACCTCCGGGATTCACATAAGCCGTCGTGTTCGCAAGATCCGCGAGGAACGTCGTCGAGCTCGCATTCGCCTTGAGCGTGCCTCCGTTGAAGTTCATCCGGTAAACCGCGCCCGCCGTGCTCGCGCCCTTCACGATTGAACCGACGGCAAGCGTGCCGCCGTTCAGGTTCAGGTGAGCCTCAATCGAACTCGCATTATTACCGAAGACGAATGTGTTCGTCGTCGTGTTCACCGTGCCGCTGCCGCTGATGTTCATGATGCCCCGGCCATTTTCGCCGAAGAATATGCCAGCATTGCTGTTCAAGGTACCGCCACTCACGTTCACGATGCCGAACGACTCGTTGCCGCCAGCACCGACCGTCATGCGGTTGGTGAGCACGTTGATCGTTCCTCCGGATTGATTCAGAATCGCGCGGTCGAAGTTCGCGCCGACCACCAGCCAGCTGCCGCTGTTCAGCGTGCCGCCGGTCTGGGTGTGGACCGCATAGGCCCGCGACGTCGTGGCAGCGCTGCCGTTGCCGATATTGTATTGGCTCGCTGCGTTGATCGTGCCCGACGACATGCTCAGGAAGCCGCGCGCATTTGCGCCCGCGCCGATCGCGATGCTTGGTGATGCGGTGCGCGGGGCATTCAGAGTGCCTCCGTCGATAATCAGCCGGCCGTTCTGGTTCGCGACGTTGCCAATCGCAACCATCCGGCTTGCGTCTCCCGCGGCATAGCCGCCGGTCAAAGTGCCGGCGAGGCGCACGGTGCCGTTTTCGATGACAAACCGGTCCGAAACCGTGTGCACCGCGGCAGCGTTGGAAAGATCCAACGTGCCGGTGCCGCGCTTCACTAATCCGAGGCGGACGGTTCCGGGATTCGGTCCGTCCGAGATCGTGCCCGAAAAGTTGGTGTCTACGTTTTGGTTAACGAAGAGCCACTTGCCCGCGAGACCGCCGTTTTCGAGTGTCCCGCTGCCCGCGAGACCACCGAGCGTCAGATCGCTGTTCATCTGCACCTTGCCCGCCTGGATATCGAGAATCCCATTCACCGTGCTGGTATTCGCCAGTGCGGACTGCCCCATCGCGAGGATGCCAGCGCCCGTCTTGGTGACGTTGACGCCCGCATTGGAATTCATCAGCCCAACCGCGAGGACGCCGTTGGCAACGTTGACCGTCCGAGTCCCCGCCGCGCCGCCAAACGTCAGCGTCCCGAGATTGAAGCTCAGGTTGTTAGTCCCGGTGAACGTCAGGTCCGCGTTGATGTTCAGCGCCTTCGCCGCCGGAGTGCTGATCGCCGCGCCGCTGGTGTTGTCGAGAGTGCTGTTGCCCGAAATAGTCAACGCGCCGCCCCCAAGCGCGCCCGCCGCGCCAAGATTGAGCGTGCCCGCGGCCAGCGTAGTGCCGCCGCCGTAAGTATTCGTGTTCGAGAGCGTCAGCGCGCCCGCGCCGGTCTTCGTCAGTGAAGAGCCATTGCTTACCACGCCAGTGATCGCCAACGTGCCGCCCGCCGCTTGCTGGAAAGTGAGCGGAGCGTCGAGAAAGACCGAACCGCTGAGCGTGTTCGTGCCGCTCGTATTCTGTGAATCGACCAGGAGCGCTCCCGACGTGTTGCCGGTAACGCTATTGATATTGCTCGCAAACGTCTGTCCAGCGGTTGTTGACGCCAGGCGGAAGGTCGCGCCTTTGGTCAGGTCCTGCGTGCCTGTCGTGCCGAAATCGCCACCCAACCGCAATCCGCTCGTCATGAGGGTCGCGCCGCTTTGCAGCGTCAACGTGCCGCCATTCATCACGTAAAAGTCGCCCGAGGTGAACGTCCCTCCGATGACGACGTTCGTATTCGCTGCCGAAGTGGAAAAATACTTACCGGTAGCGTTGACGATGTTGTTGAAGGTCGTCGTCTGTCCGCCCCCGAACATCCGGATCCCGTTCACGCCAGAGCCGTTCACCGCAAGTGTGCCTGTGCCAAACGTCAGGCCACCGTTCACCGCGTTGATCTCCCCCCAGTTTGCACCCGCCGTCGCCGCGAAGGTGATCGGCGCATTGATGGTCACCAACCCCGTGCTCTGATTCTCAATCTTCGCCTGCACGCCGCCGTTATCGAAGAGGGAGATAACGGCACCGTTGGCGTTATTGAGCGTCCAGGCGCTGCTGCCGGTCCAGAGCAGCATGTTTTGATTGATCGAAGCATCGACGACATTCGTCGTCCGCGCATTGCCGGCAAACGTCAGCGTGCCGAAGCCAGGAAACGCATTGTCGTCCCAGTTGAGCACATCGCTCCAAAGATCGGTCGTGCCGCCGCCGTCCCAAATGTTGCCAGCTCTAGCCGCGGGAACAGCACTGGTTGCGGCGAGGACGAGGAAGGAAGTGATGCTCTTCGAAAGGATGTGCGGGCGGACCATGGCGGCGGAACTTAGGTGCCCTTTATGAAAATTCCATGAGACCCCGCGGCTTTTTACTTGAGATTTTGCGGCCTCCCCTTCCCAAGCCCTCTCCCAGTGTGTAAGCCTGCGGATAGCAAATCGCGGAGCATGCAAGTGCGATTCCGCGCCCTCCGAAACTCACCTCTCAATGATCCGATCGATTCTCGTTTTAGGCTCCGGCAGCGCCGGGCTCATCGCGGCTATCTCCCTGAAACGCAAGCTCCCGCAACTCAACGTCCGCGTCGTGCGCAGTCCCCAGATTGGCGTCATTGGCGTGGGTGAAGGAACGACTCCCAATTTCCCCAAGCACGTCTTCGATTTCCTCGGAATCAGTCGCAAGCGTTTCTACGCGATGGCGGAGCCGACGTGGAAACTCGGGATCCGCTTTCTTTGGGGGCCGCGCGGGCAGTTCGACTACACATTTGACCAGCAACTCGACCAGCAATGGGCCGACTTGCCGATGCCGAACGGCTACTACTGCGATGAGGACTTCAAGTGCGCGAGCGTGCCGAGCGCGCTCATGTATCACGGCAAAGTTTTCCCGCGTCAGCCGAATGGCTGCCCGGACATTCAACCGTGGCACGCCTTTCATATTGAAAACGAAAAGTTCGTGGAGGTGCTCGAAGTGCTGGCCCGCGAAAACGGCGTCGAGATCCTCGACGGCAAAGTCATCGGAAGTGATCGACTCCCCGAGGGAGCGATCGCCGCGGTTCACCTGGAAGACGGGCGCAAGCTTGCGGCGGACTTCTTCATCGATTGCAGCGGCTTCCGTAGTGAACTCCTCGGCAAGACGCTCGAGGAGCCATTCGTGGACTTCGGCAATGCGCTCTTTTGCGATCGCGCGGTGATCGGCGGCTGGGATCGCACCACTGAACCAATTCTCCCTTATACCATTGCGGAGACCATGGACTCAGGGTGGTCCTGGCAGATCGAGCACGAGCGACACATCAATCGCGGCTACGTCTACTCTTCACGTTTCGTATCCGACGATGAAGCTGCCGCCGAGTTCCTGCGCAAATTTCCAAAAGCCCCGAAGTCGCCACGGGTGGTGAAGTTCCGTTCCGGTTGCTACCGGAGAATGTGGGTGGAGAATGTCGTCGCCATCGGCAACTCCGGCGGCTTCGTCGAGCCGCTCGAGGCCACGGCACTGATGATCGTCTGCGGGCACGTGCAGGCGCTGTTGGAAATGCTCAGTCGCAGCCACTGCAATCCCACGCCGACCTGGCGCGCGCTTTACAACGACCTCGCTTCACGCGCCTGGACCGACATCCGCGACTTCCTCGGTCTGCACTACAAGTTCAATACACTCCTCGATACGCCCTTCTGGCGGCATTGCTGGAATGAGACCGACGTTTCTCCGCTGGATCCGTTGCTCGAGTTTTACGCAGATGCCGGTCCCACCGGCTTCTGCCGTTACCGGCTCTCGCGGCAGGAAAACGACTTTGGGCTCGAGGGGCACCTCGTGATGCTCGTCGGCAACCGCGTTCCCTACCGGGCAAAGCACACGCCCACCGCGGCGGAGCGGCAGCTGTGGGAACGGCACCGTGGACAATGCAACGCCACAGCCCAAGCTGGACTCACGGTTGAGGAAGCACTCGCGTTCATAAGGCATCCGGGGTGGGAGTGGCATGCGGATGCGGCTACAGCAACCGCCGCGAACACGCTGTAGACATACAAGTATTAACCGCAGATTTCACAGATTTGCGCAGATTGGTTTTCGTCAAAGCGGTGCGGCTGTCTCCAAGGAAAGTCAGGGGCCACCGCGACCTGCTCAATTGCAGTGGATTTCCTGCTGGCTCTCGGATGCCCTCCTTGACTTATCGGTCGGGCAAGGAAACCAGCCAGGCAGTTGGCGACAATCGATCTGCGCAAATCTGCGAGCGGAGATAGCCGAGCATTCTATTCAGCCCGAGGCAAATCTGCGGTTAAAAAGCTTTCGCGTCTTTGATTCTCGACTCCAAAGAACGCGTTATCGCCGGGGTTTCCTTCGTGCTACTTTCACCGTAATCTCCCTTTTCCGTGAAGCTGACCCGTCGCGACTTCATCGCTAAATCCGCCCTGGCCACCGCTGCCCTCGGTGCCAGTTCCTTCGCTGCCCCGGCCGTTCAAGGCCCGCTTGGCAAAGCTGAACACTGCCTCTTCGTTTGGCTCGGCGGCGGCATGTCGCAGATCGATACCTTCGACGCCAAGCCCATCCGAGGTGACGGCAAGAAGCAGGCGGGCTGCTACTACGACGTCATCGAGACGGCGACTCCCGGGGTGACGTTCTGCGAGCACCTGCCGCAGCTCGCGAAGCTTTCCGAGCACATCGTCCCGGTCCGCACGGTGAATCATAACGTGATCGACGAGCACGCCGCGGCGGTCAACCGCATGCATACCGGACGGCCGGTCAGTGGCAGCGTGGTTTATCCCAGCATCGGCAGCATCATCGCCCACGCCCGCGGAGCCGCCGCGGATGGCGTGCCTCCGTATGTGGTCATCGGCTACCCCAGCGCGACTCGCGGCCCCGGATTTCTGGGTCCGAAGGCGGGATACGTTTACCTTACCGACACGGAAAGCGGACCCGCCGGGCTCACCCGCGCGCCGGGTATCAGCGACGAACGCCAGGAGCGACGCATCGCCTTGCTCAACAGCATGCGCGCGGATTATCGGAAGCAACACGCCGGCGACCGCCTGATCGAGAACTACGACGACGCGATCGCTGAAGGATTCCGCCTGCAGCGTGGCGACTTCATGCGCGCCTTCGATTTAAAGTCCGAGCCCGACAGTCTTCGCGCTAATTACGGCGACGAGTTTGGCCAGCGTTGCTTGCTCGCGCGACGTCTCATTCAACGCGGTGTCCGGTTCGTGGAAGTCGGCTTCAACTTGAACTTCATCAACGGCGCCGGCTGGGACACCCACAACGCGGCACAGAAGGATCAGTATCAATTGATCCGCCGTCTCGACCAGGGATTGGCCACGATGATTAACGATCTCAAGGCGAACGCGCTCCTCGATAAGACCCTCATCGTCATCGCGAGCGAGTTCGGTCGCCCTGCCACCTTCGACGGCGGCGGCGGACGCGGTCACTACGGCAAATGCTTCACGGTCGTCCTCGCCGGCGGCGGCCTTCGTACCGGCCAGGCCGTCGGAGTCACCGACGAACTCGCCATGAACATCGTCGACGAGCCTTGCGGCGTGCCGGACCTCTTCGCGACGATCCTGGCAACGCTGAAGGTGAGCCCGACAAAGAACCTCATGGACGGCGAGCGACCCGTCCCAGTCACGGATGGCGGAAAAGCCGTGGCAAAGCTCTTCGTCTAACCTGCCCAAAGCGCAAACTTGGACGTGGGACGTTGGACCTGAAAACCGCGATTGCATTCGCAGACAATGTCTTTGAGGGTCGAAGGCCCGATTGCATACCAGCCCAGTGCAACGCGCTGGGTAGGGTAAAATAGAATGCATTAAGGGCCAACGGCCCGGCGCATCGGCGCGATTTGGGGCGGGCTTTCAGTCCTTGATCGCATTCTCCATCGATACCCAGCCCTTCGGACCACTGCCATTAAGTTAAGGAGGGCCGTTGGTGATAAAGTCGGTCATCCTGATGGAGCTTCAAGCGACTGAAGGACCCCGAACCACTCGCGAAAAGCGGATTAATTTCAAAGGTCTCTCAGGGTAACGTTGTCCACCGGGACTGGCGCGGGGTCCTTCACTGCGCAGCTCGTTCCTCGCTGACTGCGTTCAGGATGACCCACTTTTTAAACTTCTCGATCGCGCTTAACTTAATGGCAGTGGCCCTTCGGACTGGGCTGGTATCCGTTCGGGCCTTCGGCCCTTCAAGGCACGGTTCCGCCGCCAATCGCGGTTTTCAGGTTGGACGTCGAAAGAGGCCGCCCCCGATTCCTCGAGGACGGCCTCTTCATTGTAGCGCCCATCTGCGATCTTCGCAGATCCATGCGCGCGACGGTCACAGACCGCCGCTACAGGTTGGTTAGCTCCCGACTGGCGGCGTGCTTCCGCCTCCTCCCGAGCCTCCAGTCGGGTTCTCCGCAGGTTGCGATGCGCGTTCCGTGCGTCGAACCGCTTTCCATTGTGCCAGCAGCACGCCGTTCGAGCGGTAAAGCTGGCAGAGGATCGCATCGAGTTTGCGCACATGCTTCAGCGCCTTCTTCATCACTTGGTTGAGACCGGCAGTGCCACCAATCTGGGTATCCAGGCCGGTGAGCTTTTGGTCCCACGCGCCCTGCACCGCAGTAATCAGCGCCTGCAGGTCCGCGGCCACGGTGGCCGATGCGCCCAACGCGATGAATTCGGCCTCGATCGGTTGCAGCGTCGAGTGAAACAGGTTGGCGCGGGCCACGAGTTCCTCGAAGTTATTGATGCCGCTCATGCGCATCTTCGTCGCCACGTCTGGATGCGTCGCCGCATCCAGCACCTTCGCCGCTTTGGCCAGGCTGCTCATCAGGTCGAGCATTTGATCGACGACGGTCAGTCGTTGGCGCACGGCCCCGGTGACGGTCGCTGCGCCGCCGGATTGTGCTTCCGCCATTTCCTCGTATTGAGTGAGGGCGGCGTCAATCGCGGCATACTCCGCATCAGCTGCTGCGTTGGCCGGGACGATTGGGTGATCATCGCCAAATTGCTTCACCCGGCGAAGCTTGGCGGCATCTCGTAAGAGTTCGTTGTTCATGTCTTTGTTTTGGTGTTCGAAGCCGGAGTTCCCAGGATTGCGATTCGGCATTCGCCACTCGGCGGTCCGGATCGCGATCGATCGGGAGTCAGGCTTGAACGAGGAGAATTTTACCGACCCCGCCGTGCTCTGGACCGGAGCACGGTCGAACTTTTCTTCAAAAAACCCCGTTTGAACCTGGAAAAAATTTTCAGCCGCCCCCGCCAGGATCCGAATTAATCGCTATTTCCCGCCGAAAATTCCCACACGAGAGCATGGGAGGGCGCGGTCTCACTGACATTAAGTTAAGCGAGGATCGAGAGGTGAAAAAGAGAGTCATCCTGAACGGAGTCAGCGAGGAACGAGCTGCGCAGTGAAGGACCCCGGGCCACTTCCAATGGGCGCGTTACCCAGGGAGACCTTGAAATTAATGCTTCTCTCGCGAGTGGCTCGGGGACCTTCAGTCGCTTGAAGCTTCATCAGAATGCCCCACTTGATCACCCTGCCATGGGGCTTAACTTAATGGCAGTGCCCGCCGCCCTGCCTCCGCGTCCTCTGCGCCGCGGCGTGAGACCCTTCTTCTTGCGACGGAAAAGAAAACGCGCCCAAACCCATCAGAAAGGCGGCGGATTAGCGGTGATTGCAAGCCGACGGCGGGTCAGAGACCGCGCCCTCCTGTTTGCTCTCGCATCGGATTTGCTACGAAACCCCGCCCACCACCGATCCCTCGCCATTCCCATGCCGAAGAAGAAACCCCGCCCGCGCGGCCGTCCTCCGAAAAAGAAGCCCGCGCCGAACTGCAACAACAACAACGCCCGCGAACTCCTCTGCCGCCTCCACATTATCGACCGCTTCATGCGCGAGCAGTTCGATGACCCGGATCCGCGTCGACGTTACCTCAGCATTGCCGGACTTGTGGAAGTGCTCCGCATCGCGCGCAGCACGCTTGTGAAAGACATCAAGACCCTGCAGCGCACCTTCAATGCGCCGCTGCAGGTCAGCAAGGAGCGCGGCGGCTGGGGCTACATCCACAAGGCGTTTTCGCTGCCAAACATCCTCATCAGCGAAGGCGATCTCACCATCCTCTGCGCTTCGTGGGGCGCGCTCGAGCGACGGCGCAACGGCCAGTGGGGCGAACGCGTCCGCCCGGTCATGGAAAAACTGATGACCGCGCTGAATACCGACATCACTTTCAACTTCGAGGCCGTGGCCGAACGCATTGTCTTCCGCAATTCCGGCTACCACGACGCAGTCGACATCCAGATCTTCGAGACCGTCGTCTCCGCCGTCCTCGGCCAGCGCGAAATCAAGTTCACCTATCGGAAGCCCACCTTCGATGGTTCCGCGCCAGTGCCCGAGGTCCGGCACGTCCAGCCTCGCTGCATCGTCTGCGCCGATCACGCCTGGTATGTAGTGAGCAACGATCCCGACCGCGACGGCGAGCAACGCACCTTCGCCCTCTTTCGCATGAGCGAGGTGAAGGATACCGGCATTCCCTTCACGCCCACGGGCCCGATCGATCTCGAAAAAGCCTTCGAGCACAGCCTCGGCATCCACCGCGGCGGCGAAGTCGCCCAGGTCGAGCTCCGCTTCAAACCCGCCGCCGCCGGCTTCGCCCGCGAAGAGTTCTGGCACGGCACCGAAAAGTTCACCGCCCTCCCCGACGGCAGCCTCCACCTTGCCATGGAAGTCGCCATGAACCCCGAACTCGAACGCCGCATTCAGAAATACGGCTCCAAAGTCGAA
>CBHXZU010000185.1:0-9458 GCA_966125105.1 uncultured Prosthecobacter sp. | reverse complement strand
GAAGTATCGCACTTCGTCCGCGTAGAACGCCATTTCTCTCGTGAGATCATTCGATTCACATGCGTCCAGGTACTCCTGCACAAACTGTTCCGCCTGCTCTCGCGACATGGCTTTTCCCGTCTCCGCAGAGCCCTTCTCCGCCGGGGCCGCCACCGACACCGTCACGCGTTTTACGCCGGCTTCTTCGGCAAGAATTGCATCAGCGGGATCCGGCGGCTCGGCGATCGGGTTGAGCTCTTCCACCAGCTTGCGCTCCTCTTCGCGAATGCGGCGGGCCACGTCGCTCTTGAGCACGGGCATTTCCGGCCAGGGCGGATCGGTCGCGGGCGCCTTCGCGACGTTCAACGCCGCGAGCGTGTCCGCATCCGCTTCGCCGGTTACCGGAAATCCTTTGCGCTTCTGATAGGCCTTGAGCGCGCGGCTGATTTCTTCGGTAAACTTCCCATCGATCTCGCCGAAATAGATGCTGCGCCGCCGAAGTTCTTCCTGGATGCGACGCGTTTGCTCGTCCGCAAAGGCCGTGGCGCTGGCGAAGCAAAGAGGGATGACCAGAACGAGCAGCATCTTCATACGATTCAATCTCCCACTGGTATCGCGCACCCGCCGGAGGAGAGCCGTGCGCTGCGATTCCCAGGAATCTGCGAAGAGTCGTGCCTTTAGGAGTCCGAGCGGTTCACTGATGGAACTCTCCGGGGAAGGTCCGAGCACCGTCGGTTTTGGCAACCCGCGCGATTCATCGGGGAACGGTTTCCAAGCACGAATCAGCCGTCCGTTCCATGGACTCCTCAAGATCGCCAGAAGCTTCTCGATCTCAATTCGGGTGCCCCCCGCCAGCAAAGATCCTATGGATGTCGAACAAGAAAATCAGGAAATGGAGGAGGGCCTCAAAGGCTCACCCCAGAAAGGCGCGGTGCACGTAAATCCGATCGGCGAGAACTGGGAGGTCGAAAGTGACGCTGGCACGCTAGGGCAGGCTGAGACTAAAGAGGAAGCCGTGGAACTCGCCAAGACCCTGGCAAAAGAGACGGGCGCCCCAAAGGTCACCGTGCACGAGAGCGACGGTTCCATCGCGCAAGAGATGCCCACGAAATGACCCGCTCGCAGCTGCGCTGCTTTACTGTGTCTCCAGTGATCAATGCTTGCGAGAACGGTGCCGGTGTAGGATGCGACGGAAAGTTCCGGGCAAGGCGTGGAATCAGAATGCGCTAAAACCGCTTTGCGCCACGCTTTCATGCGCTTCGCGCGTTGGACTCAAAAAGAGCCACTCCGGCTCTACCCCTTTGTACTCGCAGCCAGATCCGCTCAAAGAACGTGTCTGGGATGGCTTGGTCTGCTTGAGAAGCTACTTCGTTTCTCCGAACCGGGAAACTTTCTCACTTCAATTTTCCATTTCGGACCACGGCGCAGTTCGCTGTCTTCACTGAGGAATTGCTTGGAAGCGTCCGCGTTCCCTTTTGAGCTGCCAATCCAGCCAGGGCAGAGCCACGCGAGTGAACTCCCCTCCCCGTGGCAAATGATAGGTCCCGCCGTGGCCGACATTGTGGTTCGTCATCATGGGCCATCCGATTGCTGCAGAAGCGTTCGATTGGCTCCAAAGACGCGCGAGCATTCCTCTCGTGCGTACCCCTTGAGGCCGGGTGTTCAAAACATGCTTTGGGCGTTTCGCCGCGCGATAACGAAAATCACTCCCGTTCTCACCTTGTCACCTTGTCACCTTGTCACCCTACAGCCGCGGTTCCGAGGGATCCTCGATGCACTTCAGGTCCACCACGAATACGGTCCCGTTCTCAGCGACGTCGGAAATGACGCATTCGATGACCCGTCCACTGGCATCGTGAAGGAAGCAACTCCGCCCACGGTCCAGCCGCTCCCTCGAACGCAACGTGATCAGGGTTCGCCCCTGGCTTTCGAGCCGGGTGACGCTCAAAACTTCGGCCGCGCTCCGCAGCCCATCCACCTCAACCGTGACGGAGTTCATTCGACAGCTCGGCGTGTTTTCCGCGCGGCGTAGTGATGCTTCTCGCGCATGTCTGCATCGAATAAGACGATCTCCGCGTCGGGGTAGATGTCTTGGGCGTAGGAAATGGCTTGGGATTCGAGGGCGAACCAATGGGTAAATTCGCGGAACCTCAGGCAATAGCCGTCACCTTTGGCGGGCGATATCTCAACGAGGACTTCCATTCTTACGTCATACGAATGGCACCCGGCATGCGGACGAAGGTATTTACGGTTCCTTTACAATAATTGGAAACAGCGGTGACAGAGTGACAGGGTGACAAGGTGAGAACGCCGCTTACTTCGTCACGGCGGAAGTTCTTCAGCTCGACCGTCCATATCGGATCGCGGCGCAGCTCGCTGTCTTCGCTGAGGAACGTCTTGGAGGCATCCGCGTTTCCTTTGAGCTGCCAATCCAGCCAGGCCAGGGCTACGCGGGTGAACTCCCCTCCCCGCGGCAAATGATAAGTCCCGCCGTGGCCGACATTGTGGTTCGTCATCACGATGGGCGCGTGGCTGACCCGCGCGAATTCATCCATGCCGTTTTGTAGGCGATGTCGGACGGCCACCGATGACGTAGAGGACGGCGCCGCGGAACTGCTTCAGCGCGTCCTTCGTGAGCGGCGGCGTGCCGCGTCTCGGCGAAGGCTCGGGCAGGACCCCGCTGTTGCAGACCACCGTGGTATTGATCGCGGATCGCCCGAAATCTCGCTACTTCGCAGCAGCCTTCGTAGTTGCTGCGACCGTTGTCATGATCTGGCGCTGAGGATGGTTCGAGTTGGCTTGCATCCAGGTTTCGAAGTTCTTGGGGGACACAGCCTGCCAATGCTCTGCCACAAACGCATAAGCTTCCGTTGCGGTTGATGCGTCTAGCTGCTCCCGATGAGTCTCAAGCCATTGGAGCGTCCGCTCAGGGTCTACGCGCGCTGCCATACCGAAAAATGACGACGGCGGCTGCTTGCCTGTCGGCGTGTATGCGTCCAGCCACTCTAGAGCGGGTCCAACATCTGCGGGAACGCCCCGAAAGAGCATGAGTTCCCGAGCTTGCCAAAGAAACTTGAAAGCGTTTTGGACCGTAGATTCCGAAGTTCGCGGGTCTTGTCGCAAAGCCATGTAAAATGCTTCGGCGGTGCGAATCCCAAATTCGTCCGCAAGTCGGTATACGATAAAATCCGCATTTTGCTGGTTTCCCGGAAAACGGCTGAGAGTGCTCAACGCCCGGTGCGGATCGCTGCTGGCGACGCCTAGAGCAATGTTGTGCGTGAAGGCGAGCTGTTGCTTTCGATCGGTCAAAGTGTCGATCCATGCGATGGCTGCAGAGCCGTGGGATTGGCTCCAAAGACTTGCCAGGTGAAGCGCATCCGCGGGCTTCTCCTTCCAAATTTCTCCGATGGCAATCGGACCTGCTCGCTCTGCGATCGTTGCCCGAATCATTGCACCACGCGCTCGTCGTAATGGGTCAACCGGCGAATCGGTTTCAATCACGTCATACGCCTTGCGCCAGTTCGACTCGTCAATGTCGTCCAAAATATCGAAAAGCCGCCGCATTTTTTCAACTTCGTCGGGAATCTGGGCTAGTGCCTTCAGGTCGACAGCGATATCGCCCGTTCGCGGCGGCAGAAGGGCGCCGGGAGCGCCATTAGCGAGCCGCTCAAGATGGCTCTTCAGCAGCGCGAGGGCCGCTCCAGAACCGCGGCCTTCGCGCCGGCGGAGAAGATCGATCGTTTCTTCAACGGTTTCGGCATTCTCTTTGGTGACCAGCCTCAGGAGCTCACAAAACTCGCGGAGTCGGTCTCGTTGCGACGGCAGCATCAAACTGGAGAAAACTCGGCCGCGCAGTTCCTCCGGCGCGATCGTGGGGACTTCGCCAACCAGATCGGGTGATGTGGGCGGAACGTGTGTTGGAACCTCCGATTTCCCCATCCCTTCGCGATTGCCCGCGGGCGTTTGAGGCGCGTCCGAAAAGAACCACCAACACGAGGCGGCCAATAATAGGATCGCAACAACGATGAGCGCCAATCGCTGAGGTTTCATGGGGATGCGTCGTAGAATAGGGTCAAGCTGCTGCGCCCGCAGCACTTTTCATGGCGTCGGCTTTCTGATCTCAATTGCGCGCCTGCGGCTGTGCTTGGTGGTTTACCACCCCAACGGCCGAGCGCTTCCGGGTACTCTCAGAATCTCGCACTTACTTCGGCGCGGAAAACTTCTTTGCCTCAACCGTCCATTTCGGATCGCGGCGCAGCTCGCCGCCTTCGGCTCCGCAGCTAATGATTTGAATCAGGCGGAACGGTCGAGACAGAAACGCTCGTGTAAATGTCGGATTAGAGCCTGTTCCGCACTTTTCGTGAAGGACGGCGGCGGGTTACGCCGAAGGCGTTGAATCATCCAGCCTAGGGTTGCCGCGAGGCACGAGCGGCTACCCTAGGGCAACGCCGGTACGGAACTACCCCCGAAGTGGGGTTGAATGAACGGCGGCACATGGTTGATTCAACCGCTTCGCGGTAGATGTTCTGGTCCTTACCTAGGGTAGGCTCGCTTTCGCTCCCCAACCCTAGGCTGTACGATACAACGCGTTCCGCGTAATCCGTCACACAGCGCCTGCTGTTAGAACACGGAAAGTGCCGAACAGGCTCTAATCAATCGCGAGGTTATAAAACATGGGCGGCCGCGCTCGATTCGGGCCTCCATTCACTACGCAAAATGCTGTAGATGGCAGAGGACCTCTTGCGTCCATCCCAGACGATTTTGTCTTCTCGCAAGACGCCTTCGAACTTCGCGCCGAGCTTCTCGATGGCACCGCGCGAACGAAGATTAAGAGCGTCCGTCTGCAGAACCACTCGATTCA
Source organism: uncultured Prosthecobacter sp. (assembly GCA_966125105.1). Taxonomy (GTDB): domain Bacteria; phylum Verrucomicrobiota; class Verrucomicrobiia; order Chthoniobacterales; family Chthoniobacteraceae; genus SXWH01. The sequence goes on along the minus strand of CBHXZU010000185.1, from coordinate 4,618 downwards.
TTCGAAGATCCTCGAACGCGTGGGTCAACAGCAGCTCCTTGCACTCGCGGTTAACGCCGGTTCGATGAAAGGGCAGCCCCAACCAAGTTGCTCCTATTTCAACTGACCGATGCAGGTGATTGACGTGCAAGAGCGACGTGCTGCCAATATGCTGCTCCCGTTCGTGGTGGAAAATCGACAGGGGCAATCGCATTCCACTCTTTTGCTGCGACAGCGCCAATTCGATCTCATTTCTCATCCCATCGGGGTCAAGCGGAGGTTTCCTCAACCACCACGTCCACAATGACGGCTCGACGCAGTACTCCAGAAAATCGCTCAAATGATCGAGCGACAGAGGGACGAGAGATATTGTGCGGCCTTTCATCGCAAAATGCGGAGCTGATCCTTCCTTGAAGCCTGCCTAAACGGGCGAGGCTGGTTACTTCGGCGCGGGGAAGTTTTTAAGCTCGACCGTCCACTTCGGATCGCGGCGCAGCTCGCTGTCTTCGCTCAGGAACGTTTTTGAGGCGTCCGACTTTCCTTTGAGTTGCCAATCCAGCCAGGGCAGGGCGACGCGGGTGAACTCCCCTCCCCGCGGCAAATGATAAGTCCCGCCGTGGCCGACATTGTGGTTCGTCATTACGATGGGCACGTGGCTGACCCGCGCGAAGTCATCCATGCCGTTCTTGTAGGCGATGTCGGACGGGCCGCCCAGGATGTAGAGGACGGGGCCGTGGAACTGCTTGAGCGCGTCCTTCGTGAGAGGCGGCATGCCCTTCCTCGGCGAAGGCTCGGGCAGGACCCCGCTGTTGCAGACCACCGTGGTCGTGATCCGCGGATCGCCGGAAATCTCGATCGCCTGCAGGCCGCCGCAGGACATGCCCATGGCCGCGACCTTTGACGCGTCGATCTTGCCGGAGTAGATGCCCTTTTCGTTTTGCGCCAGCATCCAGTCGAGCGCGGCGAGCAGCTGCTTCGAGGAGGTCGGTAACTTCGATTTCTCTCCGCGCTGGTTAATCTCTTCGAGCAAGCCAATGCCCACGACCACGTAACCGTGGGACGCAATCTCGTTCAGGAAGTTTTTGTGCTCAAAGGTGGTGTTGGCACAGGCGCCATTGCCCCAAAGGAGGATCGGCAGTTTTCTTTCCGCGCCAAACGGAGCGAGGTCGCGCGGACGGAAGATGGTCATGCCCGGCAGCGTCGGGTCTTCCGTCACGATCGCCGAATAAGGGCCGGTGCCGCCGTTTTCCACGATGACCACCTTGGCGCCGCCCTGGGCTTCGGCCGGCTTGGGAATGACGCTGGGCGCTTTTGCCGGAGAATTGGTGTCGTCGGATTTCTGCGAATCCGCCGCGAAGGTCGCGCGGGCACACAGCAGGCAGAGCAGGAGGATCCGGAGAGTGACCATATGGCGGTTGTCGTGCCTCATTTATGACAAGGTGACAAGGTGACAAGACGACAAGAGGGTGCCCCTCCGGATCGCACGCGTGCTTGCGCGCTTTCTCCTGGGATTGATTCCTGCGTTCGTGCCTTCCGCGCCAGCGCGTGACCGTGCATTTCCCGCGGCGCAATGGCCGTTTGGACATCGACTTGTGGCGATCCGTTGACGGTATTTCTAAATATGAGTAAAAGACCTTCGTAATCGCAGTCCCAGTGTATGCCCTCCGGTTCGAGCTCCTCCATAACGTCAGAGAACCAAAAAGTTGCACTCCTTGCCGCGCTCGTTGAATCTTCCAACGATGCCATCGTCGCCACAACGATCGAAGGCACAGTGACGAGTTGGAATCGTGCTGCAGAAGAGTTACTTCAGTATGGCGCGCCCGAGATGGTCGGGACGTCGATTCTCCAAGTGATTCCCGCAGATCGGCACGCGGAAGAGCATGCGATTCTCCGGAAGGTTGCAGGGGGAGAAAAGGTCCAGAGCGTGGAATCGGTCTGGCAACGCAGAGACGGCCACTTGTTTCCCGTCGCGCTAACGGCATCACCGATTCTCGATGCGAATGGTGAGATCATCGGCGTATCGGCCATCCTTCGCGATCTGACGAAACACCGCCAGCGCGAGCAAGCGCAGCGGGAGAATGAAGCCGCCGTGAGTGAAGAACGATTACAGACCGTCTTTGCGCACATGACCGAAGGCCTCGTTCTTTCCGACATGGACGGAATGCTGCTGCACTGGAACGAGGCGGCCCTGAAGATGCATGGCTTTGTGGATTCCACGGAATGGCAACGAGGACTGCGGGACTTTGTGCAGATCTTTGAATTGCAAACCACGGAGGGCCGGGTGCTCCCCTATGAAGAATGGCCGATGCCGCGGATTTTCCGGGGCGACAGTTTGCACGGTCTGGATGTGCGCATTCGCCGGCGCGACTCCGAATGGTCGCGGGTCTTTAGCTACTCCGGGAGCCGGGTGCGGGAACCGAACGGCAAGGAAGTGGCATTCCTGACCATCACCGACCAAACATGGCGCGCCGAGGCGGAGCAGAGATACCGGGAAACGGCTGAAGGCCTGCGGCAGAGCGAAGAACTGACGCGGAGCGTGCTGAACTCCGTGCTCGCGAAGATCGCGGTATTGGACCGGGACGGAACGATCACCATGCTCAATGATCGGTGGCTCCGGTTCGCGATCGAGAAAGGCCACCCGGCATCCACGCCGTGGGTAGGCCGCAGCTACTTTGCGAATTGCGAGCACTTGATCCCGTCGAGCAAGGAAGGCCTGAGCGCGGCCGCCGGCATTCGCGAAGTGCTGGCGGGCGCGCGGGCGGAGTTTTCCCTCGAGTATCCGTGTCGCGCAGCGACCGGGACTCGCTGGTTCCTGATGAGTGTCACTTCGCTGGCCGGGGGGGAAGGCGCGGTGGTGGCGCACCTCAACATCACCGAGCACAAAGTCGCCCAGGAAACGATCGAGCAGCAAGCCGCTCTCCTGGATGAAGCACGCGAAGGAATCATGGTCCGCGACCTTGGCGGGAAGGTATTATTCTGGAGCAAGGGAGCGGAGAAGATGTACGGGTGGACGCGGGAGGAAGCACTCGGGCAGGACCTCGCCAGCCTCCTTTACCGGGGGGAGGATGACTATTCGGAAGCCATCGCCGCCGTCATCGCGTCGGGAGAGTGGAACGGCGAATTGGAACAACTCACCAAGAGCGGTCGCGTGATTTGCATCGACGCGCGTTGGTCGCTGCTGCGCGGCGAGGAAGGCCGCCCCAAAGCGGTCCTCGCCATCAACACGGACGTGACGGCGAAGAAGCAGCTGGAGGCTCAATATTTGCGGGCCCAGCGGATGGAGAGCATTGGAACCCTGGCCGGGGGCGTCGCGCATGACTTGAACAACATGCTCGCGCCGATCCTGATGTCGGTGGAGTTGCTCCGATCGAAGGTCACGGCCCCGTCTGACCAGGCGCTGCTCTCGATGCTCGAGGAAGGCGCAACGCGGGGCGCCGAAATGGTGCGGCAAATCCTCACTTTCGCGCGGGGCGTGGACAGTCGCCAGATCCTGGTGAACCCGAAACATTTCATCCTCGATGTCAGCCGCATCCTTGGTGACACCCTCCTGAAACAAATCGAAATTGAGACCTTCGTCCCCCAGGGCATTTGGGGCGTCACGGGAGACCCCACCCAACTCCACCAGGTCCTGCTGAACCTATGCGTGAATGCGCGTGATGCGATGTCGCAAGGAGGCAAGCTCACCGTTTCTGCAAAGAACGAGATCCTGGATGAGCACTATGCCGCGATGCATATCGAGGCAAAGCCCGGCCCTTACGTGGTCATCTCCGTCCAGGATACGGGGACCGGGATTCCGCCACAAATCCTGGATAAGATCTTCGACCCCTTCTTCACGACGAAGGAAGTGGGAAAAGGCACCGGCCTCGGGCTCGCGACCACCGCGGCAATCGTGAAGAGCCATGGCGGTTTCATCAACGTTTACAGCGAACTGGGAAGAGGCACCACGTTCCGCGTTTATCTCCCCGCGAGCGGAGAAGGGCCCGCGGACACCATAGCGGAGACTACCAATCTTCTTCCCAGGGGGAATGGTGAGGTGATCCTCGTCGTGGACGACGAATCGTCCATTCGGGAGATCACTCGTCAGACCTTGGAAGCGTTTGGCTATCGCGTGCTCACCGCCGCGGATGGTGCTGACGCGATCGCGACGTATGCGCGGAGATCGGATATCGCGGTCGTGCTCACCGATATGATGATGCCGATCCTGGATGGCACCGCGACGATTCACGCTCTGAAGCGGATGAATCCGCAGGTGCGGGTCATCGCCGCGACCGGCCTGGCAACCGCCAACCAACGGGACGCCGCGATGGCGGCGGGAGCGAGGCATTTCCTGCAGAAGCCTTACAGTGCCGATGCGGTTTTGACTCTGCTGCGAGAGGTCCTCACGTATTCCGAAACGGCACGCGCGTGACCTGCGCGCATTTGCGTCGGGCCGTTGGGCCCTGGACTGCTGCCTCTTTGCGTTCCTTCGGAACTGTACTGCGCGTGACCTTCCAACACGTGTATAAACGTCAGCGCGTTGCTTTGGGCCGGGAGACGATCGGACCTTCGGTCCTCAAGGGCATTCACGCGAACGCAATCGCGTTTTCCGGGTCCCAACGTCAGCGTGAAGTGCTCTTGCAGTCCAGACGGTAGCTACGAA
>CBHXZU010000184.1:0-9462 GCA_966125105.1 uncultured Prosthecobacter sp. | reverse complement strand
GCGGGAAAAGCCGGGCGGAGCAAGGCGCGCAACGGGACGCAAACGTGTCCCTCGGCGAGGGCCTTGCACAGCGATTTGATCGCCTCGTGAAAGAGCGGGGTGTTATCGCCGCTCGCGCGACCGAGGAACTCTGCCAGTGGATCTGCGATGGAGTTCATCGGGACGGAAAGAGTTTCTCGAGCGCCGCGATGCTTTCCAGGTCCGCAGCGGCGCGGGTGATGCCGAGTTCGGGCCGCGCGCGATCAAGGCCGCGGAGAAAAACGTAGCACGCCTCGCCGAGATGCATCGAGGGATCGTAGTCCGGCAAGCGACTGCGCAGGAAGCGATGCAATGCAAACAGGTAAAGGTGGCGCTGCAAGGCGTAGCGGTGCCGTTTCATCTCCGCCTGCAACGTCGTCCCGTCGTAAGCGTCTGATCCGATGCCGAGCCAGTTGGATTTCCAATCGATCACGGAATACCGGCCGTCGTCCTCAAAGACCACGTCAATGAATCCCGTGAGGACTCCGCGTTGCCGATCGAAAGTCAGCGGCGCGCCATCCGTAAAGCGCTGCAGTTCCGCCGGTGTCAGAAATCCCGCGGGAAGGTGAAACTCCAGCTCCCGCAGGCAGGATGCGCGATTCAGCGCAGGGGCGGGGAGCACCGCCCGGATCTCCTGCAGGAGCGCCTCCACCGACGCGGCGTTTTCTGGCGAGAACATGGCGTGCTGCCGCAGCTTCCGCGTGAGAAGCTCGGCGCGCTCTTCCGTGGTTTCGGCAAAGTCGACGTGTTCGAGGATGTCGTGAAGGCAAGTTCCCGCCTTCAGTCCGCGAGGGAATGCATGAATGCCTTTCAACTTCGAGGGATCGGCAAGCCGCCGCTCGAACGCTTCGGCTTCGTAATCGATGCCCGCGTTTAGCGTGCTGTAGCTCGTCGATCGCCAAGTCGCGTCGATCTTTCCTTTGAAGGGAAGAGCAGCCGGAACCTTGGTGACCGCCTTTGCGATCTCAAAGCGCGCAGCTTCGTCGATCGGCAGGATTGTCTGGGCAAAAAGGCCGGGCGAAGTCTCGCACAGGTTGTCGATCGTGGCCTCGAATTGCCTAGCGGAACGCGATGCGGCATGAATCGCGAGAGTCGCAAAAGTCGGGCTTTTCGCCAGCGGTTCCAGCAGGCTCAAGAGCGCGGAAACCTCGGGATCTTTCTCCTTTTTGCCTCCATTTCCAAAGGGTCCCCACACGACATGGCATTCATGTTTTGCACGGGTAAGCGCCACGTAGAGCAAGCGCACTTCCTCTGCAAACGCTTCGTCTTGCGCTCGGATTTGATGGTCGTCGTCCGGCGTCTCCCGCAGATCATACACCATCTGGCCCGTCTCATCGTGGAACCGGAGCGCTCCTCCACGCAGTCCCGCGTGCGTCCAGAGGTAAGGACAGAAGACTACAGGAAACTCGAGACCCTTGCTCTTGTGCGCGGTGATGACTCGGACGGCCGAATCGTCGCGATCGAGCCGAAGTTCCGCTTCCTCGCCTGCGGCGCCCGGTTTCGACTGCTCGCCGAGCCAGTGGAGAAGAGCCGACGGTCCGAGGTGCTCCGCTTCCGCGGCGGCGTGCGCGAGTTCTGCGAGGTGCTGCAAGTTCGTCAGGTGACGCTCGCCATTTCGCTGCGCGAGCAGCCTCGGTCGCACCTGCTCGATCCGCAGGAACTCGCGGAACATTCGGATGAATCCGAGTTCGCGCCAACTGTCGTGATGCTGCTGCCACCGTTGGCGGATGCTTTCCCATTTTGCGGGATGCGCTTCGAAGTCCTGGAACGTGGCCATCGTCGCTCCGAGAGCAACGGTCGCGAGCGCGTTTCGCAGTAGTTGGTCGCGTCCGGGATCAGCCAGCGAGGCGAGGATCGCGCGAAGTTCGAGCGCTTCCTCGGAGTCGAAAACATTGGCATTGCTCAGCACTACGGCAGGCACGCCGTTCTCGCCGAGTTGCGCGGCTACATCCTGGGCTTGCGCGTTCGAGCGGCATAGCACCGCGCAGTCGCCAGGCACCACGGGCCGATCGCCAATGCTGGCGCCGCTCTGCAGGAAGCGTGTGACCTCGGCCACAATGATTCCGGGCAACGCGCTATTGACCGCGCTCCTGCCAATCCGGTGATCGCTCTTCCAGTACCAGAAATGGAATGGTGGCCGCGGGATGCCGTTCACGCGCAGCGGCTTCTTATCCGTCCGCCCCGCCGCTTCCACCGGCTCAAACGGAATCCGCGAATCCATGAACGGATTGGTCGCCCGCTCGAATAGGGCATTCACCGCCGCGACCATCGCCGTGGAGGAGCGTTGGTTTTGTCGGAGCGTGTAATGACGCGACGCTTTGTCGATCGCATTGAGATAGGCAAAGAGATCGGCGCCCCGGAAGGCGTAGATCGCCTGCTTCGGGTCGCCGATCAGGAAGAGTCGGTGACGATCGGAGCCAAATACCGAGAGGAAGATCTCAGCCTGGATCGGATCCGTGTCCTGGAACTCGTCGACGAGCACGGCATCGTAGCGCGCGCCGAGTTGTTTCATCGCCGCCGACTCGTCGCCGGATGATGTGAGTGCCGTGTGGAGACGCAGCAGAAGGTCATCGAAGAGCAGCACGTTGCGCTCCGACTTGCTCGTGTCCAGCGCCCCTCGGGACCACTCGAGAAAGTGCGCGATCGTGGTTTCATGAAACTTCCGCCGAGCCTCCGAAAAGCGATCGCAGAACGAGAAGAGCGGATGCTCGATGGGCACCTTGCTCTTCCGGCAACCGCTTTTGATTTTGTCGTTCGTGAGGTGGCAGAATGCCGAGCACGCGGTTACGAGCGCGGCGCCATTCGCATTCGGCTCGGCAGCGGCCTCCAGCGCCTTTACCATTGGTGCCAGCTGCTCCGCGTAGTGGCCGGATTTTCCCCATTCGTTTGTTTCGACGAGCAATCGATGCACCGCGTCCCGCCACGCCGGCCATTCGCGGCGAAACTCCTCCAGGAGACTGAGCAGTGTCGCTCGCGCTGGTTCATATTCGCCGGAGTCAGGGATCACCCGGGTGTTTGGACGGCCAGCCAGATCACGCAACGCGTGGAGCAGCGTGTCCAGCGATAGTTCGGTCGAGGCCAATGAAGCCGCGAGAAGCGATGGCGCGCCGTAGATGTGACGCCTCCAATAATCCTCGGTGACCTCCCTGAAGAGTGCCGTTGCGTCCGTCACCAGTTCCGGCGCAAACGAAGTGCCCGTCTCAAATGCCAGTTCGCGGAGCGCCCGCTGGCAGAAGCCATGGATGGTGCTGATCGTCGCTTCATCGAAGTCGCGGACCGCCGCTTCCAGTCGATCAGCGGCGTTCTCGGGCAAAATGGGGAGCAGTGCGGTGAGGAATTCATCCCCATCGGCGTCTCTCCGTTTCACCGCGGCGAGTGTGGCAATCAGCCGCGCGCGAATACGATCTCGCAGTTCCGCGGTGGCCGCAACGGTGTAGGTCGTGAGCAGCAGGCGCTGAATGGGAATGCCCAGTTCCGCAACGAGTCGGACGACGAGCGCGGCGAGGGTAAAGGTTTTCCCCGTGCCGGCGCTCGCGGCAATTACGGTGATGCCGGGTTCCAGCGGAGTCGATGCGTGTTGGAAGACCGGGTTCATTCCAGGGATGTGATGTGCGCGAGCAGTGGGCGGAAGACCAGGACCGCCGCGCGCTCCCACTCCGGAGACAAAGGTTCATTGGGCCGACGCCAAACCAGGCGCAACCACGCGTCGTCGCTTTCGGCTCTCGAATACATGCCGCCGTTCCAGGCGCGCTCGGCCGCGGACCTGCCCTCGTCACCAGTTTTCGAGTTGGGCGGAAGCACCGCCGCCGCGTACGCCTCCGACGTCCCTGGAAAAAAAGGAAACGGGCGGGTGTGACCTGCCGCAAAGATCGACAGGAGAGTCTCGAGTTCACGTTGCGCATCCTCGACGAAGCGAAAATGCCTGGAGCCTTTCGTTCCGAGGACAACGGTCTCCGGTTGCGCATTTGGGTCCGCCGCGCAGGCAAAGAGATGCTGGCACCAGGCGCGCACCACATCCTTCGGCTGCACCGTGGCCGCGCGAACCTTGGCGATCCGATTACCGCGCCGATCGGTGACAAAGCCGCGGACACGCCAATCGCCAATCGAAAGCTCCGCGTAAAAATCCGGGACCTTTCCACCCGGCGCGTGTGTCGCAAACGAAATGGCGAGCTCCTGCGCCTGCGCCGCCGCTTCACCGAAGACCATTTCCCCAGCGGTGCCTTGGGGTAGCGTTCCGGTGGCGCGAATGATGGGCAGAAGGTCGAACGGATCTTCCCCATGCAGTGCGGCTTCAGCCAATTCCTGGCGAATGGCGTAGGTCTCCCGACGATCTGGCTCCATGGGCTCCACGTCCGATGGAGCCGCTTCTTCGAATGGCTGCCGCAGGCCGAGGACTTCCTGCGCAAAGAATTTGGCCGGCGAAACGAGGAACGCCGCGAGTTGATCGATCGTAATTTCCCGGTCCTCCGTGGCCGGCAGCGGCGCATCGCTGATGAATGCCGGGGGATCGATGCGCTCTCCAGCGGCGACCCGCGCCGCTTGCGCCGCTTCTTTGGAGAAGGAGAAGAGACGCTTGTCGCTGCCGCTGAAATACGCGCGGTCGAACGGCTGCAAGGGATGTCTCGTCGTGAGATGTTCCTGCAACGACTGTGGATCGGGTGAGCGGTTGGTGGCCGCGAGGAAATCGAGCAATTCCACCAGGAGAACGCTGGGGGGCGAAGTGCTGTCGTCTTTTGCGCTCTGACCGCAGTAGCTGAGGTAAAAAACATCGCGGGCGCTCAGGATGCTCTCCAGGAAAAGATAGCGGTCGTCGTCTCGCGCCGCGCGATCGCCGGGCTTGGGTTGCGACGCGGTGAGATCGAAACTCGGCGGCCTCGCCGCGCGCGGGAACGCGTTGTCGTTCATTCCCAGCAAGGCAACAATGCGGTGCGGCAAGGCCCGGAGTGGCTTGAGGGAGCAAAAGGTGATGCCACCGCGCAGGAAATCACTGCCGCGATCGATGGCTCCGAGCGTTCCGGACAAGTGCTCGCGCACTACATTGAAAGGCAGCGGCGCGGAGTGTTCCGCGAGCGCCGCATTGTCTCCCATGGCCTCGATGGCCGAGGCCACTTCATGCCAGGCGTCGGCGAAGTCACCATCGCTCGCGCAGAGTTCATCGAGCGAGGCTGTGAGCACCGTCGCCCATTCTTCCGCCGTCTTAACCGCGCCGGCGAAGGACTCCGTCATCCGGAAGAGCGCCGCGCACAAAGTCGCGAGACGCCCGAGCACATCCGCCATGGATCCCTCGACGTCGCCTTCCGGGAGGACGCCTTCGAAAAGATCGCGGCCAGTGCCGGGCAGAGCGAAGCCAAGCAGCAGGCGATCGAGGCCAAATTGCCAGGTATTCTCGTCCCACCGCGGAAAACCCATGCGTTCGCGATGCTGGCCATCGAGAGCCCAGCGCACCCCGCTTTCCGCGGTCCATCGCCTGATCAGCGGAAGATCGGCGTCTTTCAAGCCGAAGCGCTCGATCACCGGCGGACATTCAATGATCGACAGGACCGCCGACGCCGTGTAACGCGAGCCGACGAGATCGAGCATGCGCAAGAACGCTTCGGCCACGCGATTGAGCGAGCGCGCGTCGCGATCGGCGATCGAGTAGGGGAACTTCGTCGCCTCGCTTTCCGGCGCGCCGAACACCGCGTCGATAAAAGGCGCGTAGGTGCTGATGTCCGGCACAGAGACCAGCACGTCCCGTGGTTCCAGCGTGTGATCCGCATCAAAGAGCGCGAGCAGCTGGTCCTGCAGCACCTCGAGCTCCCGCAGCGGAGAGTGGCAATTATGCACCTGGATGCTCCGATCGCCGGGATCGTAGATCGGCCGTTCGTCTTCGGCCGGAATTTCGAGATGCAGGATGCCGCGCTGCAGCTGTTGCAGCATGCTGTGGCCGGGCGGCTCTTCGAACAATGCAGGCTCCTGCGCCGGGTTCAGATCCAGCATCGCTTCATGAAACTCGCGCCCGATCTTGCCCAGCGAGGCGAGCAGCGGGTGAGGGTCGGCGGCTTCGTCCGCAGTTGCGGATTTGCCACGCTTCTCGCGCCAGCTTTGGTAGCGTCGCCTTTCGCGATCGCTGCGCAAGTCGCCCCAGTATTCCTGCGTGGGCGCAAGAAGGTACAGCTGCACGTTCGTTCGGCGACCAAGCTCGCCGAGGAGCTCGAGGTGAAATGGCGGAAGTGTGCTCAGGCCGAAGACACTGATTCGCGCGGGAAGCCGCGAGTTTGCAGACTCCGGCGCGCGACCGGCGCGTTCGGCGAGGGCAGCGGCATGCGCGCCTCCTTTGGCGAGGGCGCGCCAAAGCTGCGACTGCCAGGGTTGCTCACGATCGTCATCACCACTGTCCCATGCGCGCAGCAGCGTGGGGCGATAGGCGAGGTATCGGTCGAAAACCGAGGCGATTTGATTTGCCAGCTCCCAATTCTTCACCGCGTCGTTCGCGCCGTAAGCTCGCAGGCCGGCAAATGCAGGCGCGTCCCAAAGTTCCGGAAGGAGCGCATGGATACGCCAGGGCAGCACGTCCCGGCGAAACACCGGCGAGATCGGTGTAGGCGCGAGCGCTTGGAAGGAGCGTTCGATCAATGCCGCGGGGAAGGGAAACTCGAGGTTCATCGCCACGCCGAGCCGGGCCGCGAGCTCGAAGCTCAGCCAGCGCCGAGCGCCGAGACTTTGGACGACGATGATCTCCGGGGTTAGCGGCGGGAGCGGATTGGCACGAAGCTCTTCGCTGAGTGCATCGGCCAGGCGCTCGAGGCGGTTGCTGCTGTAGACGGTCAACATGCGGACGTGAAGGGGAGGAGGACCGCTCTGCTCACAGCCATTTCTTGCGCTTGAAGAAGTAAATTTGGGCGGCCGCGATCAAGACCATGACCGCCCAAACGCCGAGGTAACCGTATTTCCAGTGGAGTTCCGGCATATTTGTCGGCGCCGGTTCGCCTTTGCCGGTCGATGTTTCGAAGTTCATGCCGTAGACGCCTGCAATGAAAGTGAGGGGAATGAAGATGGAGGAGATCACGGTCAGCACGCGCATGATCTCGTTCGTTCGCAGGCTCACGCTGGAGAGATACATCTCGAATAAGCTCGTGGTCAGGTCGCGGTAGGACTCCACGAGATCCATGATCTGCACCGAATGATCATACAGATCGCGCAGGAACACTTTTGTCTCCGGTCGAATGGAGGTGCAATCGCTGTGCAACATGCTGCTCACCACGTCCCGCATGGGCCAGACCATGCGGCGCACTTGGAGGAGGGTGCGGCGCATATTGTGGATCGTGCCGACGATGCTGCGGGTCGGTTGTTCCAGGACTTCGGCTTCCAATTCCTCCAGCGCTTCCCCGAGGCGCTCGAGAACCGGGAAGTAGTGATCGACGATCGAATCAAGCAGCGCATAGCCGAGGTAATCGGCGCGCATATTGCGAATGAATCCGCCTCCGTTGCGAATGCGCTGACGGACCGGCTCGAAGACATCCCGATCGTTCTCTTCCTGGATGCTAATCAGCAAGTTTCCGAGGATGAAGAAGCTGACTTGCTCGCTGATCAGGTCTTCCCGGTCGGCGCTCGTGTAGAGCATCTGGGCAATGAGGAAGGTCTGATCTCCATAGATCTCAGCCTTCGGTCGCTGCCCGAGATTCATCACATCCTCAAGGGTGAGCGGATGGAGACCATACCTCCGGCCCAGGGCGCGCAGCGCGTCCACATCTCCCAGGCCATACATTTCGATCCATCGGACCTTTCCGTCCTCCACCGGATCCGGGAGTTCCTCGATGGTAATACAGCGGCGCTCCTCGAAATGTCCCGGCCCGTATTCGATCAGGCGCCACTCGGGCTTTCGGATCGGTCCGGGCAGCGGATTGAGGGTCGCTGGGGCGGAACCGGGTTTGGAATAGCGCTTGCGAAACATTGTTGGCGGACGCCGCTGAAGTGAGTCACGCCGCAGCGCCTCGGCAAGCATTTGGTTTGGCATTTAAAACGACGGCGAGGTCCTGCCGGGAACCCGCTCGCTTTTTCGGGCCGGATGTGGCGGACTTTTGGCGTGCCGCGGGAAATCGAACGAAAGTTTCTGGTTCGCAGTGATGCCTGGAAGCAGGGCGGAAAGCCCACGCGCATTACGCAAGGTTACCTCTCGAGGGTGAATGAGCGCGTCGTGCGCGTTCGGCTCGCGGGAGGGAAGGGGTGGATCACCGTGAAAGGGAAGTCCCACGGTCCGCGCCGTAAGGAGTTTGAATACGAGATTCCGGCCGCCCACGCGGCGGAGATGCTCGATCAACTCTGCGAACGTCCGCTGCTCGACAAACTGCGTTACCGGATCCCGATCGGCGATGTCGTCTGGGAAGTGGATGAATTCCTCGGCGAAAATGCCGGCCTCGTCGTCGCCGAGGTCGAGTTGGCGCGAGACGGGCACCCGATCGCATTGCCGGATTGGATCGGCGCCGAAGTCACCGACGACCCTCGCTATTACAACAATCACCTCGTCTCCCATCCATTTTCCACCTGGAAGTGAGCCGGGCTTTGCGGTTTCGCGCGGATGTGAGTAGCGTGCGAGGGAATGAGCGAAAGCAATGAGACGCCTGCGGGCATTGAAGTCCGCACCTACTTTGTCCGCAATCGCAACGCCCTCGTCGCGCGGGCTGACTTTGGAGAACTGTACGTGGACTACTATCTCCACCAGGGACAGATCGGAGTGCGGCACGACCCCGCGCACGATCTCATGCTCAAAGAGGCGCTGGCCGCGGTCACGCTGCATTGCGCATCCCGGCCGTGGAACGAGACCTCCGCATGGACGATCCATTTCTCCGAACTGCACCTGAATCTCTTCGTCACGGGGGATAACACTCGTGGCGCTGTGGTGGGGCAGCTTTTCACCCAGGATGTGAAGGAGGACGGCCGCAATCTTTTCATGGCTGATACCCTGCGCTCCCCAGGTGAGCCTCGCCGCAGTGTCGTCGAGCTTCCGGATGCCGACATCTTCCGGGCGGTCGAGCGCTATTACCAGCAGAGCGAGCAGCGCCCGGCGCGCCTGTTTCGCCGTGACGAGGAGGACTTCGTCATGGTCAGCGCTCATCCGGATTGTGACATCAAGTGGTTCGAGTCCCTGGATGACGAAGCGATTCGGAAATTGGACGAGCGGGAAACGTTGAGTCTCCTCGAGAAGCGCCACTACCGCTGGGAATGCGGGTGCAACGACCAGCGCATGTTGCGCGTGCTGGCGCCGGTTTTCCGCAAGTCGCCGGAGGATTTGTTTGGCGATGAAGCGTCGCTGCGGATGAGCTGCCCGCGCTGCGGCGCCCGCTACGCGATCACCCGCGAATCGCTCGAAGCTTACGTGGCAGGGCTGGAAAAGTAACGATGCAGGAGGATGGGGAATACCAGGCGCGCTTCGGTGGAATCGCCCGTCTCTTGAGTGTCGACGGG
>CBHXZU010000183.1:0-9462 GCA_966125105.1 uncultured Prosthecobacter sp. | reverse complement strand
CACGGTCACGCCGCCATGGTCGCGACACTCATCGTGCTGGGAGCCGACGTGAATGCGAGCGATACCGAGGGCCGGACGGCCTTGATCGTTGCCGCTGAATTGAACCAGGCCGCGGTCATCAAGATGTTATTCGAACTCGAGGTGAAGCTCGCCATCGCGCGTCGAGAACTGCGGGAAATGGAACCGGAAGACCTCGCTGCCGCGAAGACCCGTCCGGAGTCAGCACCACCCGGCAATCGCGTGCCGCGAAGGTCTGCCCGCGAAGTGATCGCCGCCAACCTCTCCATGATCGACACCCAATTGCTCGACGAGATCGGCACAGCCATTCCGCAAATCGACGTCGACTCCGGCGCGCAGGATCGAAACGGCGAAACCGCTCTGATGAAGGCTGCCGCGCTCGGTCATATCCAGGCGGGCGCCGCCATGCGCAATTGGGAAGCGGTAGCAGTTCAGGACAAAGACGGCCGCACTGCGGCAATGCACATGGCACTGCGAGGCCAAAGCGATTTCGGCCGCTGGCTCCTGGCTGCGAAGAACTCGAGTCACGGCACCGATGTGGGCACCTTCAACTGCGCCGCCGCCCTTTCCGCCGAGACGCTGGCGATCACCGACAAAGTGGGAAAAACCGCCATTCAACTCGCCCGAGGGAAGGGCTATTCAGACATTGCCGAAATGCTCTCCGCCGAGATGGAGCGAACTATCGAGCATTATTCTCGCGCCATCGCCGCCAGCCAGTCTCCGATCCTGTCGCACCAATGTTACGCCCGCCGAGCCTACGCGCACCGCGCCCTCGGCCACGCAGAAGAAGCGGCGAAAGACTTCGCCGAAGCGGCGAAGGCGGAAGCAAAGATTGGGAAGTAGCGTCCTGCGTCCCCCAGCGACACAGCGCAACGCATTCACTCCGCAATTCTCACCGCCCTTGTATTTCAACTACCGGAAGAAAGCCGTCGCAACGCAATGACATCCAATTGGTCTTTCTCGCGCTGAGAACTCTGCTTCAGGCCCATAAGTGCCGCCTTGGAAGCATACGGGAAATCCACGTCCTCAGTGAGGCGGGTGTATCCATGCAGAGTCACGGCGACTCCACCAACGAGAACAAACTGAACGCCCGCATCAGCGAGCAACGCCAACAACTTTTCGAACGAGGGTTCCATCGTCAGCAGGTGGACACCATTTTCCACCCTTCAAGAGCAAGGCATTGCGGCGAAGCATTTCCAGACGCGCAAGCGGAGGCAGATTCTCAAGGCTGCCGCCAACCTTTCGGCGCACCGGCTCTTCCAAGGCATCTTTCACGTCACAACGGTAAAACGGCACCTGTCGCGGGTCAATCTCTCGACGAATTGCCACTCCTCTGGATCTTGCCATGGGCCAGCAGCAAAGGAATCCGGGATAATCCCCGTGACCGCAGTGGCGATCGGCGGCGCACCTCTCCGTGATCGGCCGAGAACCTTCACTCCCAGTTCCCCCGCCAACATGCTCGCGAAACGCAGCCAGTGACGTCCGAAAAGGAGCGAAGCGTGGGCTCATTTCACCCCAATTCGAGGTCATTCACTCGTTCCAAACTTCTGTCCCCGTGCATTTTATTTTATGCACATGGGTAGACCCTTCCGGTTCGTGATTGGTCCCGACAAACTGAGCGGCGTGATGAATGACCTGCTTGGGGCCGACCTTAACTCGATCCTCGAGCTCGCTTAGAAAGCGCGCCGCCGATCACTCCGGCCCGGGCAGGAAAAGCATCACGGCAGCCGGATTTGAATCCGCAACGTCTCGCCCGAGTGGGAGGAGACAACGCGGAGGCAAAGACCGGAGGCAAGCGGGACCACATTCCGCGCGCAGGCTTGGTAGATTGGCGAGTGCCGGTCGGTTTGCGCGCAGAACGAATCCCGTTCGAGAAAACCAAGAAACAATCACTATGCGTAAAATCGTAAAACTCGAATTCAACTGCATCGAACGTGTGCATCTCATCTCACTCGATGCGGACTACCTGCCACTCACACCGACGGAAACTCCGCTCTTTGCGGGTGTCACTGCGGCCTGGACTGAGTTCAAAGACTGGGCGGCAAGCCAGGAGAGCGGAAAGCGCGGATTCCGCGAAGGCACCTTTGAGCGCCGCGGGACTGCCCGTGCCATTCGCTTGTCCATGCTGGACATCGCCGAGATGGCCCGTTCCATCGAGCTCTCGGGCGTGGACCCGGGCATCTCGGAGCGCTTCCGCATGCCGGCCCAGCGCACGTATGCGGCGCTGGTCGCTTCGGCGACCGCGTTCGCGGAATCTGCGGAAGCGGCAAAAGCGTTGTTCGTCGCTCGTGGATTTGCCGCGACATTCGTCGACGACCTCGAGGCGCTCATCGCTGCGTTTGAGACCAGCAGCGGCGCCCGCGGAAATGGGCGCACGCGCTGGACCTCCGGCACGGCGGGCCTGGCTTATGTGGCCAAGACCGGCATGGACTTCGTGCGCCAACTGCGCCCGATCGTCCGCGCCCGCTTGAAGTCCAATCCGGCCCTGGCCGCCGCGTGGGATCTCGCCACTCGTGTGGAAGCACCCGGCGGCACCACCCCGCCTCCCGTGGAGAGCGGCAGCTAAACGTTGAGCGGCTGAAATAGAAGCGCCACGAGGCGGAGGAGCCATTCCGCCCGTGGCGTTTTTACGTCTTCAGGAATCAATCGCGCCTCCGGGAATGACTCAGCTTCGATCGATGCGCATGTTGCCTTGGCCGGCGCGTGCGCTAATCCCGCAGCTGTGTTTCTTCAGAGTCCAAAAATCGCCGTCAGCTTCTTCGATGGCGCCTGCTATTTCCTTGCCGAAGGCCGCGCTGAACCGCTCCGGATTCCCGCCGTCGCCGCGTTTCAGGCAGGAACTGACCGCGTGCTCGCTGTGGGTGAAGACGCTGCGCGCATGGCAGGGAATGAACCCGGCAATATCGTGGTGCAGCAAGGCCTCGGCGGCGGACTTCCCATCGATCTTCGCGTGACCGACGCCGTCATGCGCCATGGCTTCAAAATCCTGTTTCCCTCACGTCTGCTAAAACCCCGACCGGTCACGGTCCTTGCGCTGCGACCCGTCCGCCACCGGACGAGAGACGCCAAAGAAACTGCGCTCTACGCGGGAGCCAGGGAGATCTATCTCATCGAAACCGGCATGGCCGCTGCCATCGGCATGGGTTTGCCGGTGCAGGAACCCGCGCACCAAATGGTGCTCACCGTTTCCAATGATTGGTTCGATTTTAGCGTGGTGTCCCTGGGCGGTGTCGTGGCCAGAGCGGATGGCGACGTCGGTCTCGACGACTTCGTCCGGGACATTCGCGCGCACGTTCGGCTCACGCGCGGCATTCTTCCGGATGCGCCAAGTGTCCATCGCGCGCTGATCACCTCGGAGCTGAAAGCTCCCGAAAATCACGGAGTCCACGGCTGGGAAGCCTGGCTCGGCCGCACCGGTCTAGGGGCGCGGACCCACACGGAACTCGATGGCGAGACATTGGCGATCGGACTCACCCCGTCGTTGATGCGCATTATCGAATCTGTGCGCGGCGTGCTGGAGAATCTACCTCGCGATCGGATTGATGGGTGGCAAACAAGCTCCATTCACTGCTGCGGCGCTGCCTTCAAGTGTCCCGGCATGATCCCCCTCTTCTCTCAGCACCTTGGGCTTCGCTGCGAGAAATCTCCGGTCGAAGCGCCGCCCGTATTTGGCGCCAGGCGCGCAATATCGGAGATTCGCTATCTTCGAAAAGTGACAGTGCCGGCGGGCAAAAGGACGTAGGAACCCAGCTCGATGAGGGATTGCCGAAAGAAGATTCCTGATAACGCAAACAGCTCTGCTTCATCGATCCCGCCCCGCGCTCCTTCCTCAGGCGAGCTTGGGGAGCCGGAAACTGATTTCGCAGATTTGCCTGTTCGTTTTGCACGAGTTGGATGGCTAACCGAAGACTTCGCGGATTGGTTTCGCGCGAAACTTCGGCAAGGTCGCGTGGTTGACTAGCAAAGCCGCGGTCGTCCGGCTGGGGCAAAATCTTTAAGCTAAGCTATGCAAATCGCAACCGGCATCCGCCGCCAAGTCTGCGCCGCGACCATCTTCACGGTGAGTTTGCCGATCGCGGGCTTCGCGAAAGAAGACGCGGCTAAATTGTTCGGCTTCGACCAGATTCACTCCGCGCACTTCGTTCTCTCCGCAGAGCAATGGGCAGCCATCAAGCCGAAGGAACCGGAGAGAGGACCGGGCATGTTTGGCGGGCCCGCAGGACGCAGCGGCGGTCCGGGTGGCTTCAGTCCCGGTGGGATGCTCGTCGATGGTTTTCTCCGCGCGCTCGATGGCGACAAAAGCGGTGCCATCTCCAAAGACGAGTTTGACGGCGGGTTTACGCGCTGGTTCGAGGCATGGGACAGCAAGAAGCAAGGCTTCCTCGATGCCGAGGCGTTGCGCGACGGCATTAACAAAGACCTGATGCCAACCTTTGGCCGTCCTCCGGGTGCAGGCACAGGGGGCGGACCTGGCGGTGCCAATGGTGGTGGTCCCGGTGGCGCGGCAGGAGGTCCTCCGGGAATGACTCTCCAAGGTCGCGAAGGTCAACGAAACGGACTGAGCGGCATGGCGGGGATCGACTTTCAATACGTGCACGCGGACCTGGATTTCGACGGCAAGAAGTTCAGCGACGTAGCCGTTCGCTACAAAGGGAATGGCACCTACATGGACGCGCGGAACAGCGAGAAGAAGTCGCTGAAGGTTGACCTCAACGAGTTTGTCAAAGGCCAGAAGCTCGAGGGACTGACTACACTCAATTTCCACAACAACATCACCGACGCGGCGTGGATGAATGAGAGTCTCGCCTACGCGCTATATCGCGCCGCCGGCGTGCCGGCTCCGCGAACCTCCTACACCCGGGTCTCGATCACCGTTCCCGGCATCTACGACAAGAAATACTTCGGCCTCTATTCGATGGTGGAGAACACGGATAAGAATTGGGCGAAGGATCGTTTCGATTCGAAAAAGGGGCTGATCCTCAAACCGGTCACGCGCGAGTTGTTCGTCTACAAAGGCACTGACTGGTCCGCCTATCGGCAGGCGTACGACGCGAAGAACGACATTACCGATAGCCAGATGCGCCGCGTCATCGATTTCGCGAAGTTGGTCTCCGAGGCAAACGATGAAGAGTTCGCGGCGAAGCTGCCCGAGTTTCTCGATATCGATCAATTCGCCCGCTTCATGGCGGTGACGGTTTGGCTGAGTTCCACCGATTCCATTCTCATGGTGGGGCAAAATTACGTCGTCCACCTCGATCCCGAGACGAAGAAGTTTGTTTTCGCGCCGTGGGATCTGGATCGCGCCTTTGGAAACTTTTTCGTTCCCGACCCCGAACAACTCTCGATCGGCAAAGCGTGGGCGGAGGACAATCGATTTCTCAATCGTGTGATGAATGTGCCTGCCATGCGCGAGGCCTACACGAAGCGGATGGAGGAATTTCAAAGGACCATTTTCGAACCCTCGAAACTCATGAAGCAAATCGACGAGGTCGCGTCTTTGATTCGGCCGGCAGTGACGGAGGAAGGTTCGGAGAAGGCCGAGCGCTTTGACAAGGCGCTCGTCGAGACAGAAGAGGCGGGCGAGCCAGAGCGTGCGGGCAATCCATTCGGATTCCGCATGGGAGGTCGCAAGATCAAGGTCTTCATCAAGGCACGGCACCAGTCCGTTGCCGATCAACTCGCTGGGAAATCAGAAGGCAAATCATTGAGCAGCGGGTTCCCTGGGATGGGACCTGGACGCGGCGGATCTGGAAGACCCGGGAGCGGCGGCACACCGGGACAAGGAGGCGGCGGGCAATCGCAAGGCGCGCCACGCTTTGGTCCCGGCATGTTCCTCGGACCTACCTGGAGCAGGGCCGCAGACGCAGACGCCAATGGTCAGATCACCGTCGCCGAGTTTCAGGGTCTATCCTCGCGGTGGATCGCTGAATGGGACGCCGATCACGATGGCTCCGTGAATGAAGCCGAATTGCGCGAGGGACTCACGAAGGCATTCCCAGCGCCGACTTTCGGCCAGCCACCGGGGACGCCGCAGACACGATAGCGAGTCGCTGCGACGCTCGAAAACTCTGAGGCGTCGCAGCGGCCTCGGATTTGCTGCGAGAAAGCGCGCCGCGTTAATGGATCAACGCATTCTCACCAATTTAGAGCATTTGCCGAAAGTAGTTTCCCCTTTCGCAAGCACGCTTGCGCCAAGGAGCGGCGATCTCCAGGTCGCCGGAGGGGCATTGCGGGTGCGGAGCCCACGGGAGATCCGGAAGTTACTTTTGGCACCTGCTATAACACGTCGCTGATGGAAACGCGCGCAACGGCCACTTGCCGGTCGGCGATAAAGAAACGGAAAGCCTCGCAGGCAATCGTCAACGCTTCGGCACAACGGCATCTTTCAGCCTGACTTTCGACGGCCCTTTCGTGTCTATCCTGCCGTTATCCAGCCAATAGGTCAGATTCTCGGCGGTGATTTCCTTGCCCCCCTTTTCGAACCTCACGTTGCCGGTCAAAGTGACGGCGCGGCTCTTGGTATCGTAGGTCATGCGATCCCCCATTATCGTGACGTCCTGATAAAGGACCCGAACGTTCCCTTCTGCCGTCGTAACGGCTCCGCTGGCGTCGAAAGTATTGGCGTCGATATTTATGGGATCCAAGTCTGGCTTCTTGGCCGGGTCTGTCTCCTTTGCTGGTGTCGTCAGTTTCGCAGGTGTCGTCTCCTTCGCCGACGCGTCCTTCACGGGTGCCGTCTCCTTGGCAGGTGTCACATCCTTTTCGGGAACTGCTTCGTTCACTGGTGCGGCTCCGCCGCTTGGAGACTCAGTTTCAACCGGCGCACCTTGCTTGGGTTCCGCCACAGGGCGACCGTCCGCGGAAACTACATTCGCGGTGATGACGAACACCATGGGCGAAGGCCCGAAACCACCGATTGCTACAGTGCCACCGGACATTACACCGACCGTCGTAGTGACCTTCCGAGTTGCGAAGACTGGCTGTGAACGATGCCCATCCGGGATCATCCTCGCTGGATTCGCCTTCTGGTCTTGTCTCGGATCATCAAGGTCCCGGAGATCGGCAAGCTCCACAAACTTCGAAACAAGGTCGAGATCAATGACGCCGTGGGCTTCCACGTTCGGCGTGATTTCAAACGAAAGCCCCAGGTTTTCCGCGGCCATCTTTTTCGGTTTCCAAGCTCCGGTCGCCACGTCTTTTTCCCAGTCCGCGGGATAACTATAATCGCGCGTAGTGCGAACCCCCGCGCGCTGACCCGAGTGCGTGATTAATTTCGGGGCGGCCACAAGCTTTAGCCGGTTCGCCGTTTGCAGGTTTTTGATCGCGTCCTCCCCTTTCAAACTCAGACTGCTTAGCTCGGTCCCTCGCATGAACTCCGGGAGACCTTCCTCGTCGCCGGGGGCCTCGAAGATTTTTGCCTCGATCATGACGCGCGCTTTGTTTCCCGCCGCCTCAGTAAACTTCTCCCAATCAGGAACAATGCCAATGGGGTCCGGAGCACCTTCCAATTGCGCGGCAGCGCACACGGCCAGCATGGCGACAACACAACCGGCGCCTGCGAACGTGCCACTTCCACTGCGTCCATCCCGCTTCCGCGCAGCGTCCATGATCGCCACCACCCTGGTCTCGAGCGTGGACGGCTGCGCCATGGCCAGGGCGTGGCGCGAAGTGAAATCATCGCCTTGAAGGCTGCGGACGACGTTCACAAGCTGCGTCGCATAGGCTTCGGGCGCGGCACCGGACGTGAGCACCAGGTCATCGCACGCCTGCTCCTGCGCGATCCGCAAGTTGCGCGCGATCACCCATACTAACGGATTCAGCCAATAGAGCGCTTGCGCCAAGTCGACGGCAAGCCGCGCGAGGCAATCGCACCGCCGGATGTGCCCGAACTCGTGACACAAGGCGCTTTCCAGTTCGGTTTCGCTCCAGTGCCGTGCCAACGCCGGGAGCAACACCACCGGTCGCAGAACGCCGGCAACGAGAGGAACCTTGCAACTTGTCGATTCCCGCGCAGTCACCCGCATACCGTGAGACGACGCCAATTCTGCGATCAACGAAAGAAGTCTTGCGTCCTGGATTGGCATCCCGCTCCGGGCCAGCGCCCGCAGTCGGAATCCCACGTAGATTCTCCGTGCCACGAGCAAGATCGTTCCACCGAGCCATGCTCCGGGAAGGATTCCCTCCCACGGCAATGCCAGCGGTGAAGTCGCGACTGGAGCCGCTTGGAGTTGAGAACTCGAGGTTGCTTCAGTCGCTACAGTCGAAGTCGCGGAATGTTCGTCGGGCAGCTCTACTTGCACCATTGGCACGGACGTCTGCCCCACGGTGAGCGACCAGTGGGGATCGACCAGCTTTGTCATCGGAAGCAACAGCAACGCTCCAATTACTCCGACGAGGATCGCATGACGATTTGCCGCAGAGGCATTCCGCGCCAACGCGAGGCACACAAGCCCCACCACGAGAATGATCGCGCCCTTCAATTGCAAATCGATAAGCGGGAGAAAAAGAGCCTGGAGGTTCATGGGTTTATTTCGCTTTCGCTTTCTTGATGATGTCTTCGATGCGCTTGAGCTCATCTGCCGGGAGCTTGCCATCCGCCGTGTCCACAAGCGCCGCGACGGCGTCGGCGAAAGATCCTTCGAAGAAAGTCTGCACCACACGCTTCAGGGCCGACTTGCTCTCCGCCGCCCGCGACCTCGTGGGTAAATAAACAAAGCGTTGCCCATCCTCGCGATGTTTCAGGTGACCCTTCTCCTCGAGAATCCTTAACAGCGTGCGCACCGTTGAGTAGCTGGGTTGATCCGACAGGGCCGCATTGACCTCCGCCGCAGTCGCCTCCCCTCGCGAGTAGATGATGTCCATAATCTGTCTCTCCCGTCGTGTCAGAGGATCATTTTTCGGAGGCATGTTAATTTCTTAACATATCCAAAACCGAAGTCAACAGGCGGTGCGAATAAATTAACACCTACAACCACACCGACGGCATTCCAGTGTGCTGAAGCGGCTCCCGGAAGGTGCTAACCCTGGTCTAAGACCCTGTCCAAAAACCATCACGGGCGGCGAAACATTGGGGGTGGACTCCGCGTTCCGCAAAGGCGCAGCAAGCACGCTTGCGCCGTATCACGGCCCGCCAGAGCGGTGCCCGCGAGCCCATTCAAAAGCAATCTCAGCTCGGGAGAGGGCTGAACAGGCAACCTCCGGCTTGGATGGAACGCAATTGCAGCTCTGGCGAGCCGTAATACGGCGCAAGCGTGTTTGCCACGTCATATTCATTGCTCATCCCTCAATCGCCATTATTGGACAGTTTTTAAGTGAATGGCGACTGCGGCCCAGAAGACCCCGCCGGACTGAGCAAGCGCGTTTTCGCGTTCCTTCAAATCTTGCGAAGAGTTCATTCAACTTTCTGCGAGTTAGGATTGAACGCCGACTAGGCTCCGGTCATCT
>CBHXZU010000182.1:0-9482 GCA_966125105.1 uncultured Prosthecobacter sp. | reverse complement strand
GGAGATGTTTGAAGCCACCAACGGGGAATCGCGGAGGTCGATGATCCAAACACTTTGGGGCGTAAAAACGACCGCCGCGCTGCAGGATCGCCTGGTGAATATCTCCCGCGAAGATCGCGGGCTCGGTTACGACACGCTCTACTACGCGCTGAGCACGTCACCAAACAAACAAGCGGCCTGCGTGACGCGCCTCATCGAATACCTCGCCGCAGAGGATACAACCAATGTCGCCGGCCGCGCGGCATGGGGACTCGGCTACGGGGTTGAGCCATCGGAACAATCCCGCGTGGCTGACGCGATGATCAAGGTCTACAACGCCCGGGACGACGGTTACATGCGCAGCAATGCGCTCAGCGCGCTGCCAAATTACGCCCGCGCAGAGCACGTCGCTGAACTCGAAAAGATCGTGGCGAAACCGGGCCTCGCCGAAGACGACAAGAAGAAGCTCGAAGGGATTATCGCCGTCGCGAAGCAGAAGAAATAGACGGCTAGGAGGGAGTAAAAAACGCGCCGAGCTCCGCATGGTTCTTACCGGCCTCGACTCGCCCCGTGCCAACAGCGAATCGAGGCCGGTTCACTTTGGGCGAATATTCCAGAATCAACACAAGGTCGCGCGGGCTGAAGGCTTGTCTCCGATGACGCATGCCTTCGCTCCCGAACACCCCGCGCCGTCTGACTGGTGCCGCCGCCTTCTATGCACTGTGCCTCTGCGCCGCGGGCGCTGCAGCAGATGAAGCGGCGATCCGGTGGAAGGACGTCACGCAGTCTGCGGGACTGATCGAACCACTCGCCGGGATCATGGGACACGGTGGGGCGATCGGCGATTACGACGGCGACGGGTTGCTCGATCTGTTCATCGGAGGCTTCTGCGATCGCCCCAACGCGGAATACGCGCCCGCTGCCGGACCAGTCCCCGCGCGACTCCTGCGCAATCTCGGCAACGGGAAGTTTGAAGTGACCGGACAAGCCGAGCATTTCGCCCGCGCGAGCGGCGCTGTCTTTGCCGACCTCGACAACAATGGGACGCTCGAGCTCTACGTCGCAAACAACGCGCAAGCGCAATCACGCAAGCCAGACGAGCCACAGAAGTCGGCGCAGACAACGCACTCGCGACTTTTCCGCAACGACGCCGGAAGGCTCGTGGACATTTCCGAAGCGAGCGGCGCGTGTCCGCCAAACCTTCTCACCGCGCGCAACGTCGGTGTTTTCGATTACGATCGCGACGGACTGCTCGATCTGTTCGTGGTCGAGGACAAATTTCGCAAAGGCGGCTCGCGGTCGACGTTGTTCCGCAATCTTGGGGGGCTGCGCTTCGAAGATGCGAACGCCAAGGCGGGCATTCCTGACGACATCCTCGGACTGGGGTTGGCAGTCGCGGATCTGAACGCAGACCGCCAACCCGACTTCTTCGTCCCTCATAGTAACCGCCTGCTCCTGAGCAAAGGAGACGCAACTTATCGCGAAGCCACGGAACTCAAGGAAGTCTTCGCCTACCAACCAATGGATGGAGAGGATTGGCCGTGTGGCGCGGCGTTCGGTGATGTGAATCGCGACGGCCTGCTCGACCTCGTGGTGAGCGGCCATCACAAGCCAGCGCGCAACCGCCTATTTCTCAATGTCGGCCTCCGGGACGGCCCGCCGCGGTTTCGCGAGATCACTATTGAGGCGGGCCTTGGAGACACCGTTGGCGAAAAGTGCCCACACACTGAGATCCAGGACTTCGACAATGACGGCTGGCCAGACATCTACGTGAGCGCCGCTGTTCGGACGAAGGACGGAAGCATCAGTCCCTTGATCTTCCGCAATCTCGGTCGCACCGGCGCCAGTCCGAAGTTCGAAGTGCTCAAGGCCGACGGTGAACTCGTCTATTACCCGGCGGGCCCCTCAGGTGATATCGACGGCGACGGACGACTCGACCTCTTCCTCATCAATTGGTTCGCGGGCAATCACAGCCGCCTCCTCCATAATGAAAGCTCTGCGACGAACGGCTGGCTCAACATCCGAGTAGTAGGAAAGAAAATGAATCGCATGGGCATCGGCGCGAAGATCCACATCTTCCCAGCGGGCAAGCTCGGTGATCCTGCATCACTCCTTGGCTACCAGGAGATCACCACCGGCTACGGCTATGCCAGCGGGCAACCCGCCGTTGCGCACTTCGGTTTGGGAGCAATCGACAAGATCGATGCCCGCATCACGTTGCCCGACGGCAAGGTAATCGATGAGCTCGGTATCGTTGGCAACCAGCTTCTCACCATCCAGGAACCATGAACGTCCGACTACTTCTCCCCGTCCTCGCCGGCGCCGTGGCCGCGCAACTGCGCGCCGCTGAACCCGCCTTTCCACCCAAGCTCCCCGAGGGAAAGGATGTCGCTACCTTCGATAGTCCGGAACTTCTGAAGGCGCCCGCGGGCTTTCCCACTGATGTGGCGATCGCGAAGACCGCCCCGACGGTGGACTTCATGTTTTTTCCGGGCCAAGACTATCCCGGCAAACCGTGGTCGGTTTGGGGCGACAGCATCGCGGTGAATGGGAAATATTACGCCGCGATCGGCGATCACCTTGCTCCCACCGGGAATGCCTTTCTCTACGAATACGATCCGGCCGCAAAGAAGCTGCGGCGAATCGCGGATGTCCGCAAAACGCTCGGTCTGCCAGACGGCCACTACACACCGGGGAAGATTCACAGCCGCCTCGATCTCGGAAGCGATGGCTGGCTTTATTTCTCCACTCACCGCGGATCGACGAAGGCCACGACCGACGAGTTTCACTACAAAGGCGACTGGATTCTGCGCTGCAATCCATCGACAGGCGTCACGGAGATTGTCGCGCAGGGTCCCGTGTCGAAGCATTGTATCCCTTGCAGCGTGCTCGATCCGAAACGCCTCATCTTTTACGGCGGCACGGCACCGGGCGTGGGCAAGGACGGCGAGGGCGTGCAGTTCTTCGCGTATGACGTGAAGAACCGCAAGGTTCTCTACGCGGGTCCAGATGGTCCGCCGCGAGCAATGATCTTCGCGAAATCCACGGGCCGCATTTACTACACGACAGGCAAATCGGAGGACGGGCCATTGATGCGGTTCGATCCGGAGAAACCGAGCGCGCCGGAAAAGATTCCCGGCTCGATCGGCATCCGCGCGGCCACTGAGGAAACGCCTGACGGCTTTGTCTACACGGTCTCTTCCGGACAGGGCGGCAAGCAGGCGCAAATCTATCGCTTCAGCACGAAGACCGAAGCGATCGAGGAACTCGGCGCCGCCGCGACGGCCTCGCAGAACTACATCACCTCCATCGATGCCGATCCGACCGGACGTTTTCTTTATTACATCCCCGGCGCACATGGCGGGAGCGAGAAGGATGGATCGCCGATTATTCAGTTCGACGTAAAGACGCGGAAGAAGAAGGTCCTCGCCTTTTTGCATCCTCTCGCCGAGCAGAAGTTCGGCTGCACGTTAAAGGGGACGTTTAGCTCTGCGGTCGACCCAAGTGGCGACAAGCTATTCGTGACTTGGAATAACAGCCGCGGCAGCAAAGCATGGGATTCATGCGTGTTGACGGTCCTGCACATCCCAGAAAGCGAACGCCAATAACTTCTCCCCTCCATCGCATGCAACGACTCGCTCTCGCCGTGGTGGGATTCATCGGACTCTCGACGGCATTCGCGACTGATCCCGCTTACGACCTGGTGATTCGTCACGGCCGAGTGGTGGACGGAACAGGGAATCCATCCGTGCACGCTGATGTGGCAATCACTGCGGGCAAGATTGCGGCAATCGGGAAAATCGACGGCGCCGGACGCAGTGAACTGGACGCCGGCGGACTCGTCGTGGCTCCGGGATTCATCGACGTGCACACGCATGCCGAAGACATCGATGATCAGCCCCTCGGCGAAAACTTTCTGCGCATGGGCGTGACCACGCTCGTGCTCGGCAATTGTGGCAGCTCAGCGCTGAACATTGGCGATTACTTCGCGCGGCTCGAGGCTGAGGGGATTTCGCCGAATGTTGCGACGCTGGTTGGGCATGGAACCGCGCGTCGCCGCGCGATGCATGGATCATTCGATCGCCCGCCGACCGATGCCGAACTTTCGGAGATGCGGAATCTCATGCGGCGCGGAATGGAAGACGGCGCCGTGGGGATGTCGACCGGGCTCATTTACCTGCCGGGCGTCTTCGCGAAGACAGAGGAGATCATCGAACTCGCAAAGGTCGTGAGTGAATACGGCGGAATCTACGCAACGCATCAACGCAGCGAAGGGCGCGAGATCTTCAAATCCCTCGACGAAATCTTTCGCATCGCCCGTGAAGCCCGTGTGCGCGCTGACGTGTCGCACATCAAACTCTCGGGCCCCGCGAACTGGAACCAGGCAGACAAGGTGCTCGCGGCGATCGAGCACGCGCGTAGCGAAGGGTTGGATATCACGCAGGATCAATACGGCTACACGGCGTCGAGCACAGGGATTAGCCAACTCATTCCGCAGAGTTTTCGCGAGGGCGGCACGGCGAAGTACCTGGAGCGTTTGGCGAATCCCGAGGCGAAGGCCGCAGTGGTGGCGGAAATGAAAGCCGACCTCGCGAAGCGCAAATCGGAAGACTTTAGCTATGCGGTCATCGCCTCATTCCCCGCGAATCGCGCGTGCAATGGGAAGAACATCGCGGAAGCGGCGCAACTCGAGCGAGGGAGCGCCACGCTGGATGATCAGATCGAAACAATCCTGAGCATCGAGAAACGTGGCGGCGCGACGGGTGTTTTCCACGGGATGAGCGAAGAGGACCTGATGGTTTTCATGCGGCATCCGAACACCATGTTTGCATCCGACAGCGGTGTCCGACGGTTCCAGGCGGACGTGCCGCATCCTCGCGGATACGGGAATAATGCGCGGATTCTCGGGCGGTACGTTCGGGAGAAGAAGGTGATTCGGCTGGAGGACGCCATTCGGCGAATGACGTCGCTGCCGGCGAAGACTTATCAACTGCAAGGACGCGGGGAGATTAGCGTCGGCGCGTGTGCTGACCTGGCAGTGTTCGATCCGGAGACGGTTTCGGATCCGTCGACATTCTCGGACCCGCATCATTACGCGATTGGGTTTCGTTGGGTGATCGTGAATGGGCAGATCGTCGTGGAGTCAGATCAGCACAACGGAGCGAAGCCGGGGCAGGTGGTGCGCAGAATTGGAACGAAACCGCGCGCAGTCGAAGAGCGCGTGGACAATTCGCAACCGGATTCAGAACCGCGCCTGCAGTGAGTCGCATTAGGCGCCTCCTGATCCCGACACTCATCCTCGGGCTGTTCGTCGGTTGTTCGAGCCGACAAACCATCGCCTCTCATCGGTCACGGGCGTGGACATCGGAACGGATCAGCAAGGAAGGTTCGATTTGCTTGATTGAGAGTTCTCCTCATCCACCCGACCACGGTCGTAACGCGCGGGAAATCGCGACCATTGAGAACGCATTTCGCGCGAAGGGTTTTTCCTTCGGGAACACGGCACGCGGCGCGGACTACGGGCTAACTTTGACAACCTATATTCGCGATGCGGATCACGTCCGCGCCCACAAACTCGGTGAGAATCTCTGGGGCTATAGCGGGTTTATCATGGGTCTCACCGTCGAAGTTCACGAACTCCATTCGGACGGCTCGACCGGCAGGACGCTGTGGCATGCCAGAATGGCAGGCAAAGGTGATCCAGCGAGTTGGGAGATAGATCGACCCGAGTTATTGCGGCGCATGCTGGCTCAGTTCCCAAACTGACGCTCTGGATCAGCCCTGTTTGTCTCGGTGCACACACAGCCTGGGAAGGCTATGCCACAATGTTTGGCGATGTGCGCTTGCGTTAGATTTTGCCGAGCATCGCGAAGATCGCGTCGAAGCCAGCGTTGGCTTTTTCCTCGGCGACCGGCGCGTTGAGGATTTGGCCGACGTCCCGGTGCTCGATCAACTCTGGATCGAACTCCTTCACGAAGCTGCTGATGATGCACGGCGAACTGCTGCCGTATTTCATTCGCTGACGGCACCACGTGAGCGCGAGCGTCTTTTGCGCGCGGGTGATTCCCACGTAGAGCAAGCGGCGCTCTTCATCGACGGTGCCTTCGAGCTTCGAGCGATCGTGCGGGATCACGCCTTCCTCCACGCCCATGAGATACACGTGCGGATACTCGAGGCCTTTGCTCGCGTGCAGCGTGATGAGCGTCACACCCAGGGTGTCCTCCTCTTTGTCTTCCTCGCGTTCCTGGCGGAGCATCATTTCGTCGAGAAATCCCTGCAGGCCCTTGTCGCTGCGTCCTTCGAATTGCTCAAAGCTCACGCAGATTTCGTTTACGCTCTTCTCGCGATCGAGCCACTCCTCGGGCGTTTTGCACTGACGCTGCAGATCTGGCAGATAGCCGCTCTCCTTGATCAATGCGCGCAGGATCGCCGGTTGATTCGCGAGCGGCTCGTGGAGCTTCGTTTCGAACTCATCGAGAAACGTGGCGAACTTCTCGATCGATTGCTGCGTGGTCGTCCGCAGCGTGGCGAGAAACTCGGGATCGCGCAGCGCTTTGAAGACGCTCTGCTCGCGTTTCATGCTCCACTCGGTCGCCTTCTCCACCGTGGCGTCGGAAATGCCGCGCGCCGGCGTATTGATGATCCGCAGCAGCGCCACGTCGTCATCCACGTTCAAAAGGCACGACGCGTAGGCGAGGACATCCTTTACCTCGCGGCGATCGAAGAAACTTTTCCCGCCGATGATGCGATACGGCACGCGCAGCCGGCGGAAGTTTTCCTCCACTGCGCGGCTCTGCGAGTTCATGCGGAAGAGCACAGCAAAGTCCTCCCACTTCGCGCCCTCCGCCGTTTTGCGCGACGCGATTTCTTCGGTGATGAATTCCGCCTCCTTCCGATCATCGGGCATGGCGATGATCTTCACTTTCTCGCCACCTTCCTTCGCGCTCCACAGCTTCTTCGGGCGGCGTTTCGGGTTATTCTTAATCAGCGAGTTGGCCGTGCCGAGGATGAGATTCGTCGAGCGGTAGTTCTGCTCGAGCTTCACCACCTTCGGGTCTGGGAAGTGCGTTTCGAACTCCAGGATGTTGCTCACCTCCGCGCCGCGCCAGCCGTAGATACTCTGGTCGTCGTCGCCCACCACGGCGACATTCGGCCGCGTCCCCGGCTCACGCGATCCCGCGAGCAGCGCGACGAGGTCGAGTTGCAGGCGGTTCGTATCCTGGAACTCGTCGACCATGATGTACTTGAACCGCCGCTGCCACCGCTCGCGCACCTCCGCGTGCTCATTCAGCAGCTTCACCGTGAGCAGCAGGAGGTCGTCGAAATCGACCGCGTTCAGTAGCTTCAGCTCCTGGTTGTAGCGGGCGAAAACGGCGCCGAGCAGCGTCTTGTCGTTCTCCGGCTCGCGCCAGCCATTGTTCTTCGCCTTGCTGATCGCGTTCTTCGCGGCGTTTGGGTCGAGCTTCTCGTCCCTCGCCGAAATCCGGCCGATGATCTTCTTGATCAGCCCCATCTGGTCTCCCTCGTCGTAGATGGAGAAGTTCTTCTTGTAGCCGAGCGCCTGGATGTCCTGGCGCAAAATGCGCACGCACAGCGCGTGGAAGGTCGACATCGTCACCTTCTTCGCTTCCTCGTGGACGACCAACCCTTCGAGACGCTCGCGCATTTCCTTCGCCGCCTTGTTCGTAAACGTCACCGCGAGGATGCTCTCCGGCGGCACCCCGTTGGAGATCATGAACGCCACGCGCATGGTGATCACGCGCGTTTTGCCGCTGCCGGCGCCGGCCAGGATCAGGAGTGGTCCTTCGGTCGTCCGGACAGCAGCTTCCTGTTCGGGATTGAGATCGAAGAGACGAAAGCCAGACATTTGAAAATTGCGGGCGCGAGCCAAGACCGGGAGCAGGTTTTGCGCAACGGTGAGGTTGTAAAAACTGCGAGTTGCGTCGCGAAAGCTTGACGTGCAACGCGGATGCCTCCGCGCGGGATTCTTCCTACCCTCTTTGCGCCCGTCTACGAGGTCGTCGGACCTCCTCCAGTCGTCATGGCAGAATTGGCAGATGCCATTGCACCTCTGCCAGGCCTCGTTGCAGGTGCGGCAGCCGCCAGCGAAGGTGTGCGAATCGCCAGCTCAGATATGGCAGCCGCCTGTGCGGATGTGCCAGCCGCCTGCGCAGTTGTGTAACATGCTATTGCGATTGTGTTAGATGCCGTCCAAAGCACGTCCGGAGCCTCTGCGAATGTTAACAACGCCATTCATGTCCCGTAAATCGCCATCTCTAGCCAGCCGAGCGCTATCGGGGGAGCGATCATCGAGGCGGACACTCATGGCGAGCGGGGAAAACTCAATCCAAGCCAGCTGAGACCCCACGAACGATGCCGACTGCTCGGTTGACGCCTAGAGTCCCTTCGCCAACTGCGCAATCACTGCCGGGTAGAGCTTGTGTTCCTCCACCTGGATCCGTGCATGCAGCGTCTCCGGAGTGTCATTCGGCAAAACCGGCACGTTGGCCTGCGCGATTACTTCGCCGGTATCCATCCCGGCATCCACGTAATGCACCGTGCAGCCGCTTTCCTTAGCGCCCGCAGCGACGGCCTGCGTCCAGGCTTCAAGTCCCGGGAAGTTCGGGAGGAGTGAGGGATGGATATTGATGATGCGTCGAGGGAAAGCCTCGAGCAGCGGAGCTTTGATCATCCGCATGTAGCCCGCGAGGATCACGAGATCGACCTGCGCCTCCTGCAGCAATGCGACGAGCTTCGTCTCCGCGTCCGGCTCCAGCTTCGTGCGAAACTTCCCCGGCGCGAGATACTCCGCGCGATAGCCGCGTTCCTTCGCGAGGGCGAGAATGCCGGCGTCGGCGTTGTCGCTGATCACCACCGCCACTTCCGCATCGAGTTCTCCGCGGCTGATTGCATCGGCGATGGCGCGGAAGTTCGAGCCCTTGCCGGAACCGAGGACGCCGAGTCTTAGCTTTGGCATTTGTCCAGGATGCTGGTGGTGGATTTGCCGGGCACGAGCGGGAGAATGCGGATCTCGGCGCCGAAGGATTGAAGCGCCGAGCGTTCGCCCGCATCGAGCGAATCGATCGTGTAGTCGCCGCCTTTCGCGTAAACCTGCGGCTGGATCACGTTCACCACGTCCGTGACTCGCTCCGTGTGGAAAATGGTGAGAAAGTCCACGCACTCGAGCGCCGCCAATACCTCCGCGCGATCGTGCTCCGCATTCACCGGGCGCGTCGGTCCCTTCAGCGCGCGCACGCTGGAATCGCCATTCACGGCCACGAGCAGCGCATCCCCCAGCGCTCGCGCCTGCTGCAGGTAACGCACGTGACCGACGTGCAACAAATCGAAGCACCCATTCGTGAAGACGAGTTTGCGTCCCTCCGCCCCCATCCGCTCGCGAATCGCGGCGAGCTCAGCGGGCGTGTTGAGTTTCTCAAGTGACATGTGCGCGGGGACGTGGCGGACCGTGCCGGTAGCGGCCAGGCGGGGCCCAAAGGAGCAAG
>CBHXZU010000181.1:0-9511 GCA_966125105.1 uncultured Prosthecobacter sp. | reverse complement strand
GATCCCCAGCAGGCCGACCACCAGCTCCGGAGTCCGCTCGAGGCAGAGGCCAACGATCGTTTCCGGCCCCGCGCCCGCCGCGATGAGATGACTCGCGACGACTTCCGCCCGAACGTTGAGCTGCGCATACGTGAGGCGCACGGGTTCCTGCACTATCGCGATCGCATCGGGAGTGCGCGCGACCTGCTCTTCGAAGAGCTCATGCAGGGTCTTGGTAACCTTCGCGGAACCGGCGTGCTCCCAAAGCGCCAGCAAACTTTCTCGTTCTGCCTGCGGGAGCATCTCCACGTCGCCCACCGTTGCCGCGCCTCTCGCGAGACTGGTGAGGATCGTCTGGAGATGGCCGAGCAGGCGGGCGACGGAGTCCTCATCCAGGCGCGAGCGATCGTACTCGGCGACCAGTCGCAATTGGCTGCCCGCATACGCGGCGAGGCACAACGGGAAGCTCGTTTGTTCCCGCAAGCGCAGTTCGCGGGATGCCCAGTCTGGGATGGAGGCAAAATGCGTCCGGAGGTCATAATTCTCGAATACGACCAGTGTCTGAAAGAGCGGTTGCCCCGCAGGAAGTTGACTCCAGCTTTGCACCCGCGCGAGTGGCGCATGCTCAAAAGGCCGCGCTTCGACCCATGATTTGCGCAGTTCATGGAGCAGTTCGCGAATCGAAAGACTGCGCGGCACACGCGCCCGAACGGGGATCGTGTTGATGAACAGCCCCACCATGGCGTCGGCCCCATCGATTGCCCCGCGCCGACCGGCTCGCGTCGCGCCAAAGCAAACATCTTCCTCGCCCGAGTAGCGGCTGAGCAGGATCGCCCATGCGGCCTGCACCAGGGTATTTAGCGTGACGCCATCGCTTTCGGCCAATTCACGAAGGGACCGTGTGGTTTCGGATGACAGGGAAATCTCGGCATCGCCTTGCTGGCGGGTGGTTGCGCAGCCCGGCAGCCCCAGCACGGGCAGCGCCGTTGGCGTGGTGAAGCCGACGAGTTGCGCGCGCCAGTAGTTCTCCTCCGCAGCATGATCCCGCACCTGCAACCATTCGATAAAGTCGCGGTATGCCCTGGGGACTGGAGGCGCATGGTATTGCGCATCTGCGTAAAAGTGAAACGCCTCCTCCAGCATCGGAGGAAAGGAGCGTCCATCGAGCAGGGCGTGATGGAACGTCCAGACCAGGCGGAAATCTGCCGGTCCCCATCGCCACAGCCGGAACCGCAACAGGGGGGCGCGATCCATCTGGAAGCCTCGCGCCCGGTCCTGCTGCAGCCATGACTCGAAATGCGCGTCCTTTTGCTCGTCGGGCTCGGCTGACCAGTCTTCCACTTCAAACGGCAGCTCAACCTCGGAGTAGATGACCTGTTTCGGCCCGCTGTCCGTCACGGTAAAGCCCGTCCTTAGCACCGGATGCCGTGCCACCACTCGCTCCCAAGCGAGCCGCAGGCGGATGGCGTCCACCGGCTGCCGGAGGGTGATCGTCAATTGCTCGATATCCACGCCGGAATGCGGTTCGGACAGGGCATGGTAAAGCATGCCCTGCTGCATTGGACTCAGCGGGTACGAATCGACGATTTGGGCCGCGTTACTCATTGGGCTGAATGTGGCCGCCAGCGGCGTGTTGGCGGCCGAGACTTTTGCTATCAGCAATCTCCGCGCCGGGCCAAGGTTGCAGTGCAGGCGGGCAGCCGGGTATAGGGACTGAATCCATGCCGGAGCCGCAGTCAAATCCACGCGATCTCGGAAGTTACACGCCCGGAGGGTTCGACCGCGGTGCTTCGACGCTCAAGGAGGGGTTGTGGGTCTTTATAAAGTGGATGTTTTTCCAGGGGGCGTTCCCGTGGCCCTCAGCCTTGCGGGTCGCTTTCCTGCGAATCTTCGGCGCGAAGGTAGGAAATGGCGTGGTTATTCGCAGCGGGGTAAACATTACTTTTCCCTGGCGACTGGAAGTTGGCTCCCACGTCTGGATCGGCGAACAGGCATTTCTGCTGACGCTAGCGCCCGTCGTCATCGAAAACTCGGTGTGCGTGTCGCAGCGCGCCTTTCTTTGCACGGGGTCGCACAACTACCAAAAGCCGACATTTGATCTGAAAACCGCGCCGGTCACGTTGCGACACGGATCATGGATTGCCGCGCAGGCGTTCGTCGGGCCTGGTGTGGAGATCGGTGAGGGGAGTGTCGTGGCTGCGGGCGCGGTGGTCACGGAAAACGTTCCGGCTCGGGTGGTAGTGAAGGGGAATCCGGGGGTGATTGTGAAGCGGCTTGGCGAGGCCGAACCGACGACCGGAGGTCAACGTCCAACGTCCGACGTCCAACGTCCAAAATCCACGGAATAGTATGCGCCTTCGGCGGAAGATTCTGAAATGGAAGGGGAACGGTGCGCTGTCGCCTGGAGAATCTCTGGGCCCCAATACCGCTTTATCTGATTAGCCGGCGCGATGCGTATTCTGTTCCTGAACCAGTACTTTCCTCCTGATCCGGCGCCGACGGGCGTCCTGTTTGCCGAAATCGCGCACGAATGCCGCGCCCGTGGTCATGAGGCCGATTTCGTGGATGCGGGGCAGGATTACCGCGCTTCCGCCCAGCAGAACCAGAAGGGCGGGCGCATGAAGCGCGAACTTGCCGCGCTCCGCCGCATGGTGAGTGCGGGGAAATCACGCCCGAGTCCGGATGTCGTCATCTCGGGGACTTCGCCGCCATGCCTCGCGGTCTTTGCGGATCGCGTGGCTCGCAAACATCGCGCCCGGCATCTTCACTGGGCGATGGATGTGTATCCCGAAATCGCCGTCGCGCTCGGCGAGATTAAAGCCGGATCCCTCGTTGCCCGACTGACCGCATGGCTGATGGGGCGGACTTATCGCCGATGTGCCGCTGTCGTCGCGCTCGATGCCGACATGGCGCAGGTGCTCGCTCGCCATCGTGTGAAGCCGGAAGTCATTCGACCTTGGGTATTCCGCTCATTAGGAGAGAGGGTGGCTGCGGTCGGAGGCGTGGGCGATACGGCGAGCGCGAATGACGACGTGGGAGGCAAAGCATCGCCCGAGACTTTCTCGTGCCTCTATTCAGGCAACCTCGGTCGAGCGCACGACTACGAAACGCTGTTGCGCGCCCAAGCCCTCATTGAATCGCGAGGGAATACCGACATGCGACTAGTCATCCAAGGCGGCGGACCGGGAATAGCAGGGGCCCGCGCGTTGGCCGAACAGCTTGGCCTTCAGCGATGCGAGTGGAAACCCTATGTCCCTGAGAAAGAACTCGTTTCATCGCTGCTCGAGCATGACGTGCTGGCCGTGACACAACGTCCGGAGACCCGCGGTCTGCTTTGGCCGAGCAAGCTTGGCTTGGTCTCGGCCCTGCCTCGGCCAATCCTTTTCATTGGTCCTACGGACGGAGCGATCGCTGCCGACTTCCACAAATATCCACATGCGGGCATATTTGCTCCTGGGGACCACGCTGGAGTTGCGGGCTGGTTGGAGGGGCTAAAGGCGCGGACTTCGCCAATTTCCAACGTCGCCGATGCCGTTCGGCATCGGACAGAAGCATTGGAAGCTTGGATGCGGCTGATTGAATCGCCCTAGCGGAAGCCTGTTGGGGCGAATTGGCCCAGCTTGGGAGTAGGGCCCTTTATGAAGGTCAATGCAACCCGCTCCGGAATTGTTCCACGCGGCCCGCTTCCCGGGATGGCGCTCCCTAAACTCCAGCAACGCTCGGTTGGAAGATGCGAGCGCATAGACGGAGTCTTTCGCGCAGGCTTCGGCGCAGATTGGGCTCACGCACAGATCATGCAATCCCTTCACGATAGCTGGTTTTACAATGCCACCGAGGTAGCGCACGGTCCTCCGGCAACCCGGCTCAATGATTGAATGCCTTTGGCGCTTCAAACATGCGGTCGGGGCTTTCCGGGAATGCATCGTAATGGTTTCCTGCCCCCTCCGAATCTGGCGAAAGCACCAGCGATTTCTGATGGAAGCAGTTGCACGATTCACGTGTGGAAACAATCGCAAGAATATAATCGTGCGCGGTTTGTGAGCTATTGAGTGCTCGATAATCGAGTCGATCTGGCTTTTCCTTCGTCCGCTTCCTCCGGCAAGGAGAACAATCCAGGAATCAGAATCACCTCTTTCCCCGGGGAGGAAGTCATTCCGGAAGTTCTGGTGATCGCTTTCCCCGGGGAAGAGATCATTCGAAGACTTCTATTGAGTGCTTTCCCGGGGAAGGAGCACGTTTGGACTTTTCGCGCGAGGTCTTCCCCCGGGAAACAGTTCGATCCAAGAGTTGAAACGTTTTCCTTCCCCGGGAAGTAGATCGTTCGAAGAGTCGAATGACCTGCTTACCGGACCGCGGAAGCAACCGCGGAGGACTCATCGGCGGCCAGATTCTGGGCCGAATCAATTTGTTCCACACACCGATCATTAGTGAGTCGACGAGGGCTTTAATCGCAGCGGAGCCGCATCCAATGGAATGTCTCGCGCAGAGAGTCGGAGCCGCAGGGATTTTTTTGATTCCAAGTCGAGACCACCCGTTTCCGCCGCCCGAGGAGCCGTCCTGACGTCGATTGTCGGACTTTTTCCTCCGCGCCTCCGCGGCTCTGCGTGAAATCCGAATCCCCGCAAAATCTGGCCGAATTGCTGAAGAAGAATGCCGGATCAGGGAGCGATTCGCAAGTGGTCGGCGGCCGGTGCAGTATCAAGCGCGCGAGAGTTTTACATCCTTCTGACAATCGATCGCCCTTGAAATGCTAACTTCGGGCCCATGCAGCGTTGGATCCTTCTACTCCTATTCTCCTTTCCAGTGGTCCTTTTCGCCGGGAAACCCTGGCGGCCCGAACCCAAAACCATGATCCAGGAGTCGGACGTGGTTCTGGTCGGCAAGGTCCTCAGTGTCGAACCGAGCTTGGTAAAAGACGAGAAGGGCCAGCCATGCTCGATCGCCGAGGTGCAGGTGGAGAAAACGCTCAAAGGCGATGCGCAAAAGACCGTTCGGGTCGCGGTCGTGGCCGAACCTGTTTACGACGCCGACGGCCAGATCCTCCCGCGGTCAACTGCCTGGCGCTACGATTTGAAGCAGAACGGCCACCGCTACCTGCTCTATCTGAAGAAAGTGGCCGCCCATTACGTTCCGGCGCACTTTGGATCCGGTGTCGTGGACTTGGAACTCGATCGGCCGGGTGACGGACCGGCTGAGTTGGGGAAGGCGGAGGAAAACACTAAAGACTAAAAACTAAACTAAAACCGCAGCCGGTGAGTTGGCCCTTAGCGTTTAGTTTTTGGTGTTTAGTGTTTCCTGCTTCATCGTCGCCAGCGCTTCATTCGCCAGCTTCCTCGCGCCCGGCTGCTTTGTGCCCACCGCGGCAACCTTTATGAAGTCCGCCCTGGCTTCGTCCTTTCTCTCCAACCGCAATAGGGCGATGCCCCGGTTGTAGAGCACGTAAGCGTCCTCCGGCGTCAGCGAAAGCGCCGTGTTGTAAGCTTCCAGCGCCTGCTCCGGTTTGGCCAGGAGCAGCAGCGCATCGCCGCGACGATTGTGGGCTTTCGATTTCAGCGCGGAACGGCCGATTTCGTCGTCCGGAAGCAGATCGCCAAGCGCTTTCAGAACGACGTCGCACGTCTGCAGGAGTGATTCTGCGCGTGGCGCGGCTCCTTTCGGATCGCGCAAGGTCTCCTTCACCTGGTCGAGCAGCGTGGAGAGAGGAGCTGCCGCGTTCAAACGGCTTTTCGCCCGCGCGTGTTGGCGAAGTGCCGCGATGCATGCCTCGGCATCGCCGCGCGCTGCCAATTTGGCAATCTCTGCCGCGGTGGGCAGCGGAACCGGGCGTGCTTTGGGAGCTTGAGGCTCCGGTGGTTTGGCGGGCTCGCGTCCGGCGAGGTAAATATCTTCTCCGATGAGGCGCGAATACTCCGCCGGAATCTGCGCGCCGTTTGTCGCTGCGATCACGCCGGCCCGGGTGCGCTTGAAGACTTGCTCGATCGTAAGACCGGGCGTCGTGAGGTGCTTGATCAGCTCCGCTGTGTAGATTCCGTTCACGCCACCGCCATCGGATGCCGTGCGGCCTGCGTCGGTGGCAAAGGCGATGAGCGAACCTGCCGGCGGATTCATTTCCACCAATCCTCCGACCGGTGCGGCATCGCGATCGGCCGGGTTGCGCGCCACGGGTGTCGACCGGCACGCGTCGAGAATCACCAGGTTGCAGCCGACATTTGTATTGCTCATCTCGGCGACAGCCTGCTCGGCGTTGAAGAGCTTCGTCTCCGCAAGCAGACGCAAGGCGGTGCCGGTGGTGGAATCGGGACTGTAGCCGGACTTGATTGGCAGGAGGTAATTTTCCCCCGCGACCGAGATGCCGTGTCCGGCGAAGTAAAAGAGACCCACTTCCGCGTCTTTCAATTTGCCGCGGAACTTGAGCATCGCGGCCATCAATTGATCCCGGGAGAGGTTGTGCCCTTCCAACACGGTGAAACCGACCGAACGCAATGCGCGACCCATGGCTTTGGCGTCGTTCGCCGGGTTGCGCAGCGGGCCAACCGCGGCCTCGTAGCGGCTGTTTCCGATCACGAGCGCCACGCGCTTTTCTGCCTCTGCAGCGCGTGCCGTCCCGCTGAGGGAGACGAGCAGGAACAAGGCGAGGGCGAGAAAGCGGATGGCGAATTGCACGGCGGCAGTTGCCGCATAGAACACTGAAAAGCCGCCGCGCATGCAAGCTGCGGACTCGATTCGAAACATGCACCTTTTCCGCATCGTCATTCTCTCCGCAGTCACATTCCTCGCAGGATGCGCTTCATCGACGAAGCGGGCGGACGCCGCGGGAGAGTTGGTCCCCGGTGATCCATCGGCGCCGTCACAGGTGACGCCATCGGAAGCGATGGCCATCGCGGAGAAGTTCTCCAAACACGCGTGGCGGCCATACGCGAAGAATATCTTGCACGGAAAGGACAATCGTGGAGTCCTCGTAAACACGCCGGATGCCAGCTTCAAGCAGCACCCGGAGCGCCCGGGATGGTGGGTGCCCGGCGAGGTGAATAGAGGCATTCCTTACAAGTGGGGAGGATTCGATAGCGCTGAGTCATTCGAGACGGGCGTCGGTCGTGGCCTCGCCGCAGGCGATGTCTCCACGCCGGAAAAGCGCCGGCTCGATCAGGCCGCCGTCAGCGCGGAAGCTGCTGGTGTTGATTGCTCCGGCTTCGTCTCACGCTGCCTCAAGCTCCCCTCGGTGCACGATACCACGCAGCTTCCGTCCATCTGCACAGTGTTGCCGAGCGCTGCCGAGCTTCGCCCTGGCGACTTGCTGAACATCTCGCGCCGCCATGTCCTGCTGTGCGCGGGCTGGGTAGATGCCGATCGCAAGTGGATCTATTTCTACGAAACCGGAGGCGCGCCCGACTACTGGAAGCCCGGTTTGAAGCAAGGGCCCATCGATGGACTTCTCGCGCTCGGCTACCAACCGCTGCGCTACCGCGGCATGGCTCGGGAAGCGCGCACAGATGGCAAACAAGTCCTCACCCGTGCTGCGCGCGAGACGGTCGATGTCGTGCCGAACCCAACGATTGGCGAGCCGTAGGGAGGTCCGACGGAGGTAGAGAAGCGGAGGAGAAAAGGCGGAGGAGAAAAGGCGGAGGAGAAAAGGCGGAAGAGGAAAGGCGGAGGAGGAAAGGCGAAGGAGAAAAGGCGAAGGAGAAAAGCCGGTCATCCTGAAGGAGCTTTAGCGACTGAAGGACCCCGAGCCACTCGCGAGTGGTCCATCGCCGCGGGGCGCTCAAAGCGTTTCTCTAATTGCACACGTCGAGCGTGAATGGCTCGGGGTCCTTCCTCGTTCCTCGTAAGGATGACCGACGTTCTCTCTCGCAGTTCTCGCAATCAGGCAATGTAGGGCATTTGGACTGCAACAACTCCATCACTCCGCCTTCTTCGCCCCAATCCCCATCGGATCCGAAGTCTCCCCGACGACCGTCTTCCCATCCAACACCTTCACCGCATACCCGGCGAACTTCTTGCCCTCTGCCTCAACTTCCTTGGCCCTCGGTTGATTCCGGCCGCGATTTCCTCCGCGGCCGCCCTTGCCTCGCTCCACTACTGCATGCTCCGGCGTGTAAGTGGTCGAAATCGCCTTCGTGGTGATCATCTGTTTTCCGCTCGGGTCGAGGGCGAGCTTCGTTTCACCCGACTCAAGTTCCATGATGGAGTTGCTCTTCATGGAACGCGCATACGCCGTCCATTTCACCACTCGGGTCTCAGGCTGACGCGCTTTGCCCGAAAGCTCGATGTTGAGCGTCTTGTTCTGCGTGATCGTGTCTGTCGTCGTGTTCTTCAAATCCTTGTGATCCGTGTCCGATAAAGCGCGCACTTCAATTCGCACGCGATCGTTTGATGCCACCATCTGCGCGTTTGCGAAACTTCCGGTGGCGAGCAGGAAAGCGAAGACGGACGCGAGATGCCTGGATATGCGGTTCATGAGGTGATCAGGAGACAATAGCAGAATGCGCCCATTTTCGACCGTTGGAACTGGAACAGACCGGCACCTTACTTGCGATTCTTCCGCACATCCTGCTGCAACAACTGGAGAAACCGCGCGAGCAAGGGATTCGGATCGCCCTTTCGCCACGCGGCTCCCACTCGCCACTTTGCCTCCACGTCCCGCAACGGATGAAATCGCACTCCGGGAAACCGGGTTCCCGCAAACGATTCCGGAATCATCGTCACCCCCATGCCCGCCTGCACGAGCGCCAGAGCGGTGGTCACTTCATCCACGTCTTGAATCGACCGGGGGTGGAAGCGGTGCTTGGCGCAGAGCGCCAACGCGTGCTGATGCATCGTCGGCGAGCGCCCCCGCGAGATGAGCACGAATGGCGAATTGCGACAGTCATCGAGCGTCAACTTTGCCGGCGACCCCGGCGTATCCCGCGAGACCAGGATCAGCCGATCTCCGATGACCGGCATCGTGCTAAACTCGCGGCCGATCGGGAGGCGCACGAATCCGACATCGATCTTCTCCGAGTTCAGCGCGTCGACCTGTTCCGCGGTCGACATGTCGCGCAGCGTCAATTCAGCCGCGGGCACCGCCTTTCGGAGTTGCACCAGCACGCGAGGCACGAGGGTCAGCGTATGGAATCCGAAGCCGATATTCAGCCGACCCGTCTCTCCGGACGCCGACTGCTGTGTTTGTTTCAGCAGTTCATCGGCGTCTTTCACCAGCAGGCGCGCGCCGCGGAGAAATTGGTGCCCGAGCGAAGTGAGCCGCGCGCCATGCCGGCCGCGAGTCATCAGATTACCGCCGATCTGCTCTTCCAATCGCCGGATCTGCTTGGTCAATGCCGGCTGGCTGAGGTGAAGCAGGTCGGCAGCACGGCCGAAATGCAGTTGCTCCGCGAGCGTGATAAACGAGCGAACTTCGCGCAGTTCCATTCCTGTAGGTTATCACCGTCATGAAATCATGCCATTGGAACGATGGTCGTTTGGAGGAGTAGGTGAGTCATGCAAATGAGACAGAACTCATATCTCGTGGCGTTTGTGGACCTCGATGACACGC
>CBHXZU010000180.1:0-9553 GCA_966125105.1 uncultured Prosthecobacter sp. | reverse complement strand
CATGGAGCCGTCGAAATTGATCCGATCGGCAAACAATCCGTCGTCCAACCGCAGCTTGCTATTCGTCCAGCGGACGATCTTTTCCGCCCACTCGATCCGCTCCTTCGCTTTCGCCGGCGGTGAGTGTTTTGCCGACAACAGGCACCCAACTGCAGAGGGACCGTTCGCGCACGTATTCTTCCCCTGGACCTTCTTCTCGTGATCCTGGTGCCACCAGATCCCGCCTCCAAGAAACTTCTCGTCCCAGCCGCTGAGCACAAACTCGAGCGTGTCCTCCGCTCGTCGCCGATACGCTGGCGTTTGCGTGAGTTCGTAGGCCTCGAAGAAAGTAATCACCATCCACGCGTTGTCGTCATAGTACTTGTCGTTCCCATTTTGCCTCGGAGTGGGTTCATAAGCCCGGAGCTTCGACTGCTTGTCCCAGTACCCCTCCAAGCCATCGAAGAACTTGCCAAGGATGGGTCTAAACTGGGCAGGTTCATGCCGCGCCGCGCCGACCAAGGCCGAAAACATGACTCCCGCTCCCCACACCGCGTCGGCCTGATTGCTCCCAGGCTTGTTCGCGTACCGCTGCACTTTCGGCATCCAATGCTTCCGATGAATATCTTCCGTGATCTCGAGTGCCCGGCTCCGGTATTCGCCGGCTTCTGAAGCTGTGACGATCTTGTTCGCTCCACCCTGCGACAAACCCGTCAATGGAACGATGAAGATCGCAAGAATGAGAATTGTGTGCGCCAAATTTTTTATCCCTACGTATTCCACGCGGACGATCGGGGACTTCTGCGGAGACTCCATACCGAGTTGTTCGTAGGGCGGAATTCGACGGCGGACAAGCGTCGGCGGTGAGCGAGTTACAGAGGTATAAGTGCGAAAACCATGGAGGGACGGGCGGGCAACTTCGGTGACAAGTTGTTACTAAACGCCTCAAATACCGATCCGGGCATATGCGCTGCTATCGCTGGCCGCGCAATTTATGCCCCGGATATTTACGGTCCTTCTCTCTGCTCTTGCCGCCATGGTTTTCTCGCCGGCGGCATTTGCGCAATTTAACATCTCGTCGCCGACGACGGATTGGGTGGCTGTTCCGTACGGTCCGACCCTCCTCGGCGATCCTCAAGGGGACCATCAAACCGGTCAAGGTGAGGCCGACATCGTCGGAAGCACCGGAAACGTCGCAACCTCGCTCTCATCGTTTTATTTCAAATACGTCTCCGGCGGCACGCCGACCACCGGCACAATCTACTATCGCGTTCGGGTAGGCGGTGACCAGAGCCCGGTCGGATTCAAATCCGTGCTCTTGATCGGTCTGGATGCGAACAAGGACGGGAAACTCGACCTCTTCATGGGCATCGATAACTCGGGACAGAACAACGGCATCTACATGTGGCGCCCGGGGACTGGCCTCAACATTTCTCCCTCCACGACGACGGTGCAGACCAAGACACCGATCAAAAAATACACGGAGACCGCCGCGAACTATTACTTTAACTCGGTAACCTCGACATCGAGCACCGCGGGAGTGGCGCTGGATCCGACGGCGGATACCGCCGCGCGCCAGGACTTCAACAGCGCGACTGGCACGGACTATCTGATCAGCTTCTCCGTTCCTTTTGCGGATTTGGTGGCCGCGCTCTCGGCCCAAGGCATCGCGTTCAATTCCAATTCGCCGATCACCTACGTGATGGGCACTTCCACGCAGGCGAACGCTTTTAACCAGGACTTGAACGGCGTATCGGGAGGGACCAGCAGCACCCTGACGTGGGGCGCGCTCGGCGTCCTGACGCAGCCCATTAATTCGAGCGGCACCGTGGTAAACAGCGCGCCAGTCAACACGGTGTCTGGCTCCAGGACTGCCAATGGCTCGCTCGCGGTTTCCGGAGTTTCCGTCAATGATCCCGATGGAAATCTCGCGACGGTTCAAGTGAGCGCGACCAACGGCACGCTGAGTGTCAGCACCGCGGGAGGCGCAACGTTTGCCACGGGAGTGAATAATACTCCTTCGTTCACGCTCTCCGGAACGCAAACACAGATCAACGCCGCGCTCGCGACTCTCGGCTATACTCCGACTGCCGGTTACACAGGCC
The DNA here is from genome assembly GCA_966125105.1 of uncultured Prosthecobacter sp. GTDB lineage: Bacteria > Verrucomicrobiota > Verrucomicrobiia > Chthoniobacterales > Chthoniobacteraceae > SXWH01. The sequence continues at coordinate 7,469 of CBHXZU010000180.1, read as the reverse complement.
CTGCCAGCGTAACCATCCTTTCGACGGATAGCGGCGGACTTACCGACTCCGACTCGATCGCCATCACAGTCGTCAACACGGCAAACACCGCGCCGGTGGCGAATCCGGACACGGCATCCACGCATTCGGGAAAACCGGCTGCCGTTTACGTGATCGGCAACGACGTGGACTCCAATGGCAACGTGCTCACCATTACCGCGGCCAACCTCACGAGTGGCACGGGCACAGTTTCCTACCTGAATGGCACGATCACGTTCACTCCCGGCACGAGCTACGTGGGAACTGCGGTCATTTCTTACACGATCTCCGACGGTGCGGGCGGAACATCGAGCTCTACACTGACAGTTTCAGTTTCTGCGAATAATGCGCCCGTCGCGAACAACGACGCGCTGAACGCGAATCCGAATACGACGATCTTCATCAATCCGCTCGTCAACGACACGGATGCCAACGGCGATCCGCTCACGATCACCGCCGCTTCCCGGGCCTCCGGACAAGGCACCGTGACGCTCGTCGGCAACGAAATCCAATTCGATTCACCGAACACGAACGGCACCACAGTCATCAGCTACACGATCAGCGATGGCTATGGCCTCACCGCCACGGCTTCGATCACCGTGACCATCGGTTCCAACACCGCACCGGTAGCTGCGGCGGACACCGCTTCCACGACTGCCGGCGCACCCGTGGACGTGGATGTTCTCGCGAACGATTCCGATGCCAATGGCGATCCCCTCATCATCTCCGATGCGGTGTTGACGGCCGGCTCCGGCACGGCGATCGCCGTGAACGGCAAGCTGCGTTTCACGCCCGCGGCAGGATTCATCGGCACCGCGACGATCACCTACACGGTGGATGACGGGCGCGGAGGCACCGCCACGGCGACGCTGACCGTCACAGTCACCGGCAACAACGCGCCGACCGCCGCCGCCGACAGTTACAGTGTGGCGGAAGATGGAACGCTCACCGTAAACGCCAAGGGCATCCTGGCCAACGACACCGACCCCGACGGCAACATGCTTTCCGCCGTGCAAGTCACGGGTGTGAGCCACGGAACACTCACGCTGAACGCGGACGGCTCGTTCACCTATGCACCGGCCGCCAATTACAACGGTCCGGATTCCTTCACTTACAAAGCGAACGACGGCGCGCTTGATTCGAACACGGTCACCGTGTCGCTGACGGTCACTTCCGTGAATGACGCGCCCATCGCCTTCCCGGACAGCTATACCGTCGCGGAAGACACCACGTTGAGCGTCGTTGCTTCCGGCGTGCTCAACAACGACACGGACGTGGAATCCGCCAGCCTCAGCGCGGTCCTCGTCTCGAACGCGAGCAATGGCGCTGTGACGCTGAATGCCAACGGCTCATTCACCTACGTTCCGGCAGGGAACTTCGCCGGAACGGATTCCTTCACTTACAAAGCCAATGACGGCACGACGGACTCCAATACCGTCACCGTTTCGATCACCGTAACTGCGGTAAATGACGCGCCTGTCGCAGCGGCGAACAGCTACTCCGTTGCGGAAGACGGCGTCCTTTCGCTCGCCGCGCCTGGTGTGCTCGGCAATGATTCCGACACCGAAGGCTCACCGCTCACCGCGATGGTCGTAAGCTCCGTGACTCACGGCACCCTGACGCTCAATGCAGACGGCTCGTTCAGCTACACTCCCGCGGCCAACTACAGCGGGCCCGACTCCTTCACCTACAAGGCGAATGACGGCACGCTCGATTCCAACACTGCGACGGTTTCAATCAATGTCACCGCGGTGAATGATGCCCCGGCGGCGACGGCGGACAGCTACACCGTGGCCGAAGATGCGACCCTCACGGTGGCGGCCTCCGGTGTGTTAAGCAATGACAGCGATGTGGACAGCGGCACGATCTCGGCGGTGCTCGTGTCGGGCCCAGCCCACGGAACGCTCACCCTCAACGCCAATGGATCGTTTACGTACTCACCCGTTGCGAATTACAACGGTCCCGATTCATTCACCTATAAGGCGAACGACGGCGCGCTCGATTCGAATACGGTGACGGTTTCGATCACCGTCACGCCGGTGAACGACACGCCAATTGCCTTGGCGGACAGCTTCACCGTCGTGGAAGACGGCACTCTCGCAATCCCGGCGAATGGCGTGCTCGCAAACGACACTGATGTGGAGAGCGCTCTCACTGCCGTCCTGGTCTCAAACGTCACTCACGGCACACTCACGCTCAACGCGAATGGCTCGCTCACCTATTCGCCCGCCGCAAATTACAACGGCCCCGATTCATTCACCTATAAGGCAAACGATGGCGCGCTCGACTCGAACACGGTGACGGTCTCGATCAGCGTCACGCCCGTGAACGACGTGCCGATCGCGAGCGCGGAGAGCTACTCCGTGGCGGAAGACAGCTCGCTGTCCATCGCTGCGCCCGGCGTCCTCGATAACGACACCGATGGCGAAAGCGCCAGCGTGACGGCGATGCTCGTCTCCACGGTCAGCCACGGCGCGCTCACGCTGAATGCGGATGGTTCGTTCAACTACGCGCCGGCCGCCAACTACCACGGTCCCGACTCCTTCACCTACAAGGCGAATGACGGCGCAGACGATTCGAACGTCGTCACTGTCTCGATCACCGTGACCCCGGTGAATGACGCGCCGGTCGCCGGCGCGGATGCCTACACGGTTGCGGAGGATGCGACGCTCACGATTAACGCGGCGACCGGCGTGCTCGATAACGATACGGACATCGACACTGCCAGCCTCTCGGCCGTCCTGGTTTCCAGCGTGAGCCACGGCACACTTTCGCTGAACGCGAATGGCTCCTTCTCCTACGTTCCTGCAGCGAACTATCACGGGCCTGATTCCTTTACCTATCAGGCCAATGACGGCACGGCGAATTCGAACGTGGTCGTTGTCTCCATCAATGTCACTCCGATCGCCGACGCGCCTATCGCTTCTCCCAACTCCTACACCGTCGCGGAGGAGGGCTCTCTCACGATTAACAGCCCGGGCGTGCTTGGAGACGATTCGGACTCCGACGACGACAACCTCACCGCGGTCCTCGTGTCGAATGTCAGCCACGGAACGCTGACCTTGAACAGCGATGGCTCGTTCACCTATGCGCCAGCCGCGAACTATAGCGGCTCCGACTCCTTCACCTACAAAGCGAATGATGGCACCGAAGATTCAAACGTAGTGACGGTGTCGATCACGGTGACCGGAATCAACGATGCGCCGGTCGCAGTCGCGAACAGCTACTCGATCCCGCAAGGCGGCACATTGAACATTTCCGCTCCCGGGGTGCTCGGTAATGACCCGGACGCAGATGGCGACACGCTCACGGCCATCCTCGTTAGTGGTGTTGCCCATGGAACGCTTGCGCTGAATGCAGACGGTTCGTTCACCTACATGCCCACCGCCGGCTTCAGTGGTGCCGATTCCTTCACCTACAAGGCGAACGACGGCACGGTGGATTCCAATGTCGTCACCGTCTCATTGACCGTCTCAGCCGGCAACGCTGCGCCGGTGGCTAATGCCGACAGCTACACGGTCACCGGCGGCACGACGCTGAGCGTCGCGGCACCTGGCACACTCGCCAATGACAGCGATCCGGATGGCAATACCATCACTGCAGTGCTCGTGAGCAGCACCTCGAACGGCACGGTCTCGCTGAGCGGGAATGGCGCATTCAGCTATACGCCAACGAGCGGTTACACGGGCAGTGATTCATTCGATTACAGAGTTACAGACGGCTCGCTCACTTCGTCGGTTGCAACCGTAACGATCACCGTCACCCCGCCGGCTGTGAATCGTCCGCCGGTGCTCATCGCGCCAACGCCACTCGCCACGACGGTGCTTACCGCGGTCAACTTTACGATCAAAGCGACCGATCCCGACAACGACCCCGTTACGGTCTCGTTTGGCAACCCCGTCCACGGCACAATCACCGGCACCGGCCCGGAATACACCTACACGCCCGCCGCGGGCTTTGCCGGGACGGATACGTTTACGGTCACGGCGAAGGATGGGCGTGGCGGGGTCGTCACGCGCACCATCAAAGTGAACGTGACCGCGCCGCAGGCTTTGGTGGGCAATTATGCGCTGCATCTTCGCGGAGAAGACGGCGAGGTCGCCGCTCACGTCGTCCTCACGACCACGAAACTCGGTCGCGCCACGGGCGTGCTCACCATCAGCGGAGTGCGTTACACGATTCGCGGTTTCTTTGGCGGGCCGCCGACTACCGTCCTCCCCAAATCGAAAGGCTTCAACCCTGCGCAACTCGCCCTTGCGACGGACAACTCGGACCCAACGGCACCTGCGATTGTGGTCACCGCGACGAATGAGCGAGGCACCTACACCGGCCGCTCTGTCCGGTCTCCTTACTCGAGCCAGAACCCTCCTCCACAAGTTGGAAGCTACACGTTGATCGCGTCGCGCCAGCCATTGATTCTCGACCGCGTAGGCGCGGAACTGTCGGAGCAGACTCAGTCCGTCCCGATGGTAGCATCGGTCCTGACCATCCGCGTGCTCCGTTCGGGTTCCGTGATCTTTAACGGTTCCAGCGGGCATGGCTACCCGCTGACGTGCTCCACCTATGTGATGCAAGGAGGAGAGGTGCCGTTCTATGCCGGGCGTAACAACCCGGGATCGAGCATCCAGCATTCGACGTTCACGTTCCGCGACGACACGACCGCCACGGAAGAGAACACCGCGCCGGCAATCAGCGGCACACTGCGTTGGATTGCCGGCCAGGACACCCGGATTCCCGTGCCGTTCGATGCCGACTATGCCGTGCTCGGCGCTCGGTTCACGCCAGTGCGCGATGGCGCCAATCTGCTGAACTCATCGGCGCTCACGTTGAGCCTGGATATCCCGAGCTACACCACTGCAGGACTTGCAACGCCTTACGAAGAAACGCGCGCATTCTCGGGGAATCTCCTGCCGAACCTTACCGGGAACATCTCGTCGGTCCGCGTGAACTTCAACACCGGCACCTTTATCACTCGCGTGCAGGGACGGGTCACACGGCCAATCATCGGCGTGATCATCCAGGGCGAGGGCATCGATCGCGGCCTCGGCAGCGTCGTCGACTTCACGAGCCTCGGAACTTGCGAGCTTCGTCCGGCGCAAGCCGAGACGGCAGGCGCGCAGTAAACCGCGGGACACGGTCGATTTCGTTCACCAGCGCTGCGCTGGCCTCCGCCCTCATCGTTCCCGGATAGTGACGTCGCCGGTGATAGCCGCCAGTTCGATGACATCTGCTCCGCCCTCGAAGCGAGCGGTAAAGCCCAGGGACTTGAACGCGCCGATCGTGTGCGAGGTGAATCCGAAGCGGTCACCTGCGGCGCCGCTGCCTGCGACCGTTCCCTTGATCAGGATGCTGGCGATCTTCGCGATGCTTGCGCCGTCGCCGATGATCGCATCGTCGGCATCGCCAAAGCCGTCCAGATCCGTGTCGACCACACCGGCGACAAGATCGCTGGCGAGCCAGTCACCCCCGACGATCACTGGCCCGATCTGCGCGTTTCCATTCGCAGCCACGGTCGTGTAGCCGGCCAGGATCTTTGTGTGCTCGACGCGCCCGCCAATGGCGATCTTTCCGATCGCCAGGTCGCTTGTTGGGGTGGGCGATTCAACGCCGCGCGCCACGATCATCACGGGAGTTCTTCCGTTTACGCCCGCGTTCCCGATCAAGTTTCCCTTCACCGTCACGGAACCAATGTCGTCACCGGCGCGGACGGATCCGCTATTGGTCAAGTCGCCCGACGTGCTGTTGTCCACGCCGGAAATCATCGACCCGCCGACGAAGAGACTCGCGATGCGATCGGCCGCTTCGATGTAGCCGCTGCCCTGCACCGTGGCGGCGGTGCCCGTGATGCTGCCACCCACGATATCGCGACCGATTTTGATCGCGCCAATTCCGCCTCCGCCGAAACTAAATATGGCGCCAGTGGATGGCGCCGATCCCCCGATCAGCGATCCTCCGATTGTAACGGCAGCGATGGAAGTGCTGCTTTGGATCATCCCGGAACCAGAACCGATGCCGCCAAACACACTCCCCGCAATCTTCACCGTGCTCATTGAGGCCGCAAAGATGCCTCCAGACCCGGATCCCTCACCGAAAATCGAACCTCCAACCGCTACCGGCCCGAGCGGCCCTTCCACCGCGATGTATCCCGAGGTCCCGTTCGTGGATCCGAACATGGAGCCACCGACAGTGACGCTCTTGATGCTGACGTAACCGTGAATGATCCCGGAAAAGAAGTCACTTCCTCCGACGATGTCCCCCTTGATGCGCACCGGGCCCATTGCGGCCTCGCTCGCAATTTGGCCTGCGGCAAATCCGCCGCTCCCCACGAGGGATCCGCCGATGGTGATTGAAACCATCTCGCCGTGGCTGCGGATTTCTCCCGAGGCACCTCCTTCACCTCCGCGCATATCGCGCCCGATTTTTACGGGCCCCATTTTGCCGACGGAAAACACCTGCCCCTCATGCACGATTCCGCCCGGAGAGGAAAAGTGACCGCCCGTTCCGCCGATGAGCGAGCCTGCCAGAGTCAAGCTGGCGAGATCGGCAAATGCATCGATCTTTCCCGAGAGTTCGCCAGGACCGCCCACGATATCGCCGGCGATTTTCACCGGCCCCATGTTTCCCTCGGCGCGAAGTTCACCGCTTTCCGTTCCGGTGCCTCCAATCAATGAGCCGCCCAAAGTGATGCTCGCGATCGTCGTCGCGGTGGAGATCAGTCCGCTGCCAAATCCGGTGCCGCCGCGGATGTCCTTGCCGATTTTGATCGACCCGATTCCGCCGATCGTCCCGAGCGCGCCGCTGAAAGTGCCTCCTCCACCGATCATCGATCCGCCGATTTTGAGCGGGCCGAGGGCGCCGAAGATGGCAACGTGCACGTCTTTGAAGTCGCCGGTGATCGTCATCGAGCCGACGTCGCCGAAGATGTTCCATTGCAAGTTGCCGGTACCGCCCTGCGTTGCGAGTCCGTAGGCACCGATCGTTCGCGCGACGAAGGACTTCACGGAGACGGCCCCACTGACGCCGGCTTCGAAATCCCCGAGGTCACCCTTGAGATTGATGGCGCCAAAGGTTTTGCCGGAACCGTTGATCCGGCCGATCGCCGCCAGGCCATCGCCGGTTGCCGCCTTGCTCACCGATAGCGTGATGTTTGCGCCATCGACGTCCGGAATTCCACTCAGATTGACCAGCTGCAGTTGTTGGTTCGCGGAGTTATCGCCGTTCACTGAGCCCGTATCGAAAGTGAAGAGCCCCGGGTTGAGGGCGCCCTTTGATATGGTGAGCGTGACCTTGTCACCATCGACATCGGTGTAGGTGAGCACCTGCCCGGTAAGCGTGGCGGGCGCCACGCGATGTTCGAGAGGTTCGATTGCGATCCACGAAGTGAGCGCTTTCATGCCTCCAGCGTTTGAACGTTCCGGCGGGTCGTCAACGGTGGCGGGGACGGCAAATCC
>CBHXZU010000179.1:0-9561 GCA_966125105.1 uncultured Prosthecobacter sp. | reverse complement strand
GCGAGTTCGCGGAGGCGGGGAAGAAGGTGAGAGGACCGGGGAAGACGATGATCGGCGATCCGGGACCGATGGGCCGGATCTTGATCCGGGGTCAGCTCGGTCACGATATCATCCCGGAGGTTTATCCAGCGCCGGGGGAGGTCGTGATCGACAAGCCCGGCAAGGGCGCGTTTTTCGCCACGGACCTGCAGGCCATCCTGCAGAATCTCGGTATCCAGCAACTCATCGTCACGGGTGTGACCACGGAAGTTTGTGTGAACACCACCGTCCGCGAAGCAAACGATCGAGGTTACAACTGCCTCGTTCCCTCTGACTGCGTGGGCTCCTATTTCCCGGAATTCCAGGAGATGGGACTGAAGATGATCAAGGCGCAGGGCGGCATCTTCGGCTGGGTGACCCATTCCGACAAAATCCTTTCCGCCCTCATGTAATCGAGACCCCCCCGAACAGCGCGACTAGCACCGACAACATCATGAATGCCAAACCCAAACTCTGGGTGCCCGGAGACTGGAATGCCTTTTTCGGCTTCGGGACGAACATCCTGGTAAACCTGCTCACACTCACCGCGCTCCTGCGGTTCGTATTGAAAATGCCCGACGAACTCGTCTTCGGCCGCATCCTTCCCGCGACGGGGCTGATGCTATGTTTGTCCACCTTCTACTACGCATGGCTAGCCTACCGGCTGGCGAAGAAGACTGGGCGAACTGATGTCTGCGCGCTGCCGTCCGGCACGAGCGTGCCGCACATGTTTGTCGTCGTGTTTGTGATCATGCTGCCGATCACACTGAAAACTGGAGATCCCGTGAAAGGGTGGGAAGCGGGGCTTACGTGGGTGTTCATCCAGAGCTTCGTGCTGATGGTCGGCGGTTTCATCGGTCCCGTCATCCGCAAGATCACGCCGCGCGCCGCGCTGCTCGGCACGCTCGCTGGCGTTTCGATCACGTTCATCTCGATGAAGCCCGCCCTGGAGATGTTCATGACTCCGGTGATCGGGCTCGTGTGCTTTGCGATCATCATGCTGAGTTGGTTCGGCGGAGTCAGGTTCAAGGGGATCCCGGCGGGATTGATCGCGATTGCTGCGGGGACATTGATCGCATGGGGATCGACGGCGCTGGGTCTCGACATTGGCGGAATGAAGGTGGAAGCGCTCATGAGTTCCTTCACGAACTTCGGATTCCATTTCCCGGTGCCTGCCTTCAGCCACGTCTTCGGCGGCTTCGAGTTCCTCGGGATCCTGCTGGTGACCGCGATTCCGTTCGGGATCTACGACCTCGTGGAAGCGATCGATAATGTGGAGAGCGCGGAAGTGGCCGGCGACGATTATCCGACCACGCGGGTGCTCACGGCAGACGGCGTCGTAAGTTTGATCGGCTGCCTCGTGGGGAATCCCTTCATCAACGCGGTCTACATCGGGCACCCAGGGTGGAAGGCCATGGGTGGCCGCATCGGCTATTCTGCGGCGACGGGGGTAATGGTGATCTTGCTCTGCTGGTTCGGCATTATCTCCACCATGCTGGCATTGATCCCGGTCATCGCGATTCTGCCGATCTTGCTCTATATCGGCATGCTCATCGGCTCGCAGGCATTCCAGGAAACGCCAAAGCAGCATGCGCCGGCGATCGTGCTGGGACTCACGCCGCACCTGGCTGCGTGGGGATTGGTAACCATCAATGGGGCCCTCGCTGCCGCAGGCACTGTGATGCCGGCCCTCGCGCCTGATAAGAAGGATGCGATCATCGCCGCCATGCGGAGCGAGGGAGTGCTCTACCACGGCCTCGAAATCCTCGGAGGCGGATCGATTCTTGGCGGGCTCATTCTCACAGCCGTCGCGGTTTTTGTGATCGATCGACACTTCCTAAAAGCGGCCGCGTTTTCCATGGCCGGCGGGGTAATGACCTTCTTCGGCTTTATGCATGGGGAAAAGATTGGCATCGCCCAGAGTCCGATGGTGGCTGCGAGCTACGTGCTGGTCGGCGGGGTGCTCGCGCTTTGCGCCAAACTCGTGGTGACGCACAAAGTCACCGAAGCGCTCCCGTCCGAGCCCGCGCTGGTGCCCGAGCCAGTGGAGTAAAGGCATTTCCGGCCCCGCTGGGGCCGCGAATATTGCGAACTTGCAGTAGGTTGGACCGCCCCGGCTGGAAAACGGCTGGGGCGGTCTTTCTTTCAAGTTTTCTGGCGCGTTGGAATGACGAGCTGGAGAAGCTAGGAAAGAATAGCTGGTCATGCTGAGACGCCTAAATGCGTTTCCGGCTGATTCTTTGTCGGACAAGAACCGAGGGAAATGACGAGCGAATGGCGCAGGAAAAGCCGGTCATCCTGATGGAGCTTCAAGCGACTGAAGGACCCCGTGCCACCCGCGAGAGATCATCGCCGGGAGGAGACCCCTCGGCGCCGTGCTTTTGAGGTTCTTTAGTAGCGCACTGGGGAGGAATCCCGAACACTTTCGAGACGTAGTCGAAGAGCTCGAGCCGCCTGCGAGAGACTCGTCGCCGGGAACCGTGGCCCTACACAGGCGAAGGGGCCGAGGGCATTCGGCGATAAATGCGGCTTCTATTCACTCCGAGCAGTCGCGCCGCTTCAGCCACATTCCCTCCTGTCTGCTCCAGCGCCCGTTGGATCAATACGTGTTCAGCGGATTCCAGGTTGAGCGGAATCGCGGAACCCGCCGCGGAGCGATTTGCCGGCTCCGGTTGCCGGAGCGGAGGCATGGACGGCTCGAGGAGGTGAAGATGCTCAGGCTCGATCGGCGCGCCGGCGCTGATAATGAGCGCGCGCTCAATCACGTTCTTCAGTTCGCGAACGTTTCCCGGGAAACTATGGTGACCGAGCGCCTCCAGTGCCTCCAGAGTGATGGGCGGCGCTTCGCGTCCCATTTCCGAGGAGAAGAGTTCGAGGAAGTGAGCCGCCAAAACCGGGATGTCTTCGCGTCGCTCCCGGAGCGGAGGCGTTTGCACGTGGTAGCGCGCGAGACGAAAGTAGAGATCCTGGCGGAACTCGCCGGCCGCGATCTTTTCCGGAAGATCGGCATTGGTGGCCGCGATCACCCGCGCATCCACCCGTCGAGGCTGGGTGGAGCCGACTGGAGTGACTTCGCCATCCTCCAGCACGCGCAGGAGCTTTGCCTGCAGCGGTGCAGGCATGTCGCCGACTTCATCGAGAAAGAGTGTGCCCCGGTCCGCGAGTTCGAAGTAACCCTGACGGTCGCTCAAGGCGCCGGTGAAAGCGCCTTTGACATGACCGAAGAGGAGCGATTCGGCGAGTTCGGCCGGAATTGCCACGCAGTTAACCGCGATGAATGGGCCGGATGCGCGAGGGCTATGATGGTGCAGGGCGCGCGCGATGAGTTCTTTGCCGGTGCCGCTTTCGCCAGTGACGAGCACGGTGGTGCGCCCGAAGTTTTGCAGTCGCTCGATATCCGAGAGAATGCGGCGCAAATGCGGGCTGCGGCCGATGAAACCAGGAAGGCCCCAGCGTTGCGCGTCGCGCGCGGTAAGCGACGAGAGTCGCTCGTCCGAGGTCTTCTTCGCGACTTCCGCCGCCTGGCGTTGCGCGATTTGCGCGGCGAGCTCTTCATTTTTTCGCTGTAGTTCGCGCGTGAGTCCATTCAAGCGCAGGTGGGTCTGGACGCGGCTGACGACTTCTTCCCGGTGAAAGGGTTTGCGAATGTAATCCACCGCGCCGCTGGCGAAACCTTTCACTACGGAATCGGCTTCGGTCTTTGCCGTGATGAATAGGACGGGCACTTCACGCGTGACGTTGCTTTCCTTGAGCCTGCGGCAGACGTCGAAACCATTGCGACCGGGCATCATCACATCGAGGAGGATCAGATCGGGGAGCGCGCGAGCCGCGACCCGCATTCCGGCGTCGCCGCCGCTGGCGACCAGGATTTCGTAGCCGAGCGGCTCGAGCGTATCGGTCAGCGCGCGGATGTTTGCGGCCGTGTCGTCAATGATGAGAATGCGTTGAGCGTTCATGACTCTACCGTGTTCGTGGCTGGCTCCGCGGGGATTTGCGCAATCAGCTTCTGGATCGATTGCATGTCGTAGCTGGCCATGAACTCGCGCAGGTGGATCGCGAGGCGTTCGCCAGCCGGGCCAAGTTGCTCCAACTCGCGCAGGCAATTCTTCATCACGGTGGTGCTATGCAGTTCCGCAGCCATCATGAGGCGGACGGCGAGGTCTTCCGGCAGCGTGATGCTGCGCAAATCCACGCTCGGCTCGGCGGAGCACGCGGGCGCGTTGCGCATGATGAATTGCACCCCAAGCAGGTTCTGCAGAGAGCTGAAGATGCGCTCGCAGCGGAAGGGTTTCTCGACAAAATCATCGCAGCCGGCGCGCAGGCAACGCTCGCGTTCGCGCGTGAGGATGGAGGCCGATGTGGCTACTACTTTTACGCCCGCAGACCCGTGCAGTTGGATCATGCGTCGCGCGATTTCGATTCCGTCGGTTTCCGGCAGGCGGATGTCCAGGAAAACGATGTCTGGCTGCGAGAAGGCAACGACTTCGAGCGCCTGGCGGCCGTTCTCGGCGAGCAAGACCTGGCAACCGATGGAGGCGAGCATCGTGGAGAGGACCTCCCGGTTCTCGCGGACGTCGTCGACCACGAGAGCTCGCACCGTGCAGCCGGGAGCGATGCGATCGACATCTGAAAGCGGATGTCGCGGCGCCGGCACCGCAGGCGAGACCTGAGGCAGTTCGAGCGTGAAAGCGAACGTGGATCCGTGCCCAGGCTTGGATGTGAGCGCGAGTCGGCCGCCCATCAGCTCGACCTGCCGCCTTGCGATGGTGAGTCCGAGGCCCGTCCCGCCCCGCTGGTGCTGTGCGGGTTCCTGGTGAAATGGGTGAAAGACTCTCTCTTGCGCTTCGCCCGGAATCCCTTTGCCGGTATCGATCACCGCGAACTCGATTGAGGAGTCGCCCACCTTCGCGATTCTCAACGTGACCCGGCCCCGCTCGGTAAACTTTACTGCGTTCCCAAGGAGATTGATGAGGACTTGCCGCAGTTTCCCTTCGTCTCCGCAGACCGCTTCATCGAGCACGCCGTCACCTTCGATGCGCAGCCCGATCTGTTTGTCGTCGCACGGGCCTTGGAACAGCGAAGCCAGTTCGCGCGTGAGTTCGCCCAGTGAAAAGGCGGACGCATCCACCTCCATCCGTCCTGCATCGATCTTGGAGAGATCGAGGATCTCATTGATCAAGCGCAGGAGGTGATCGGAACTGCACGAAATGGTGGCGATCGCATCGCGGTGAAATGGGTGGAGCGCGGCATCTCGAGAGAGGATTTGCGCGTAGCCGAGGATTGCATTCATCGGCGTGCGAAGCTCGTGGCTCATATTCGCGACAAACTCCGACTTGGCGCGATTTGCTGCATCCGCGGCCGACTCCGCGGCTTTTCGCACCACGATTTCTCCCATGAGAGCTCGATTGGAGCGGGCAATCGCCGCTGACGCGCGCTGGCTGCTCCATACCTGCATGGCCGCGAGCGTCGTGATGATGATGCCCGCACCGAGCGTGGCCCACGGAACCCAGAACCGTTGGGTTGTGACCAGGCTGTGGCTCGGCGCAATCGTAAGGAGCCACGGGCGGCCGGCCACATCGAGGCGCTCGGTGCTGGATAAGCGCGGCGAAACGGTGTCGGACCTTTGTCCGTACAAGGGCGTGCCAGTTCCTTCATCGGTGAGGGTGATTTGCCATTGGGAACGGGCGGGCGTGGAGAGCGATGCCTCCACGAGATCGCCGATCCGGAAGACTGCCACCGCAAACCCGGAGAGTTGGGACCGCCGATCTTCCAAGGAGGCCGGAGTTCCGCGGTAGAGCGCCTGGAACACGATAAAGCCGCGCTGGCTGCCTTTTTCTTGCGCGAGGCGCAATGGAGCGCTGGCGGTGGGTGTTCCGGAATCCCGCGCCGTTTCCAGCGCGGCGCGCCTGACTTGTTCGGAAGCGACGTCGAAACCCAGGGCATCCGCATTCCGTGAAAGTGGCTCGAGGTAGAAGACCGGAAAGTATTCCGTTCGGCTTTTCACGGCAGCCAGGGCGCCTGCATGGTCCTGTTCGCTGATAATGAAGTCCCTCAAACCCTCGGCCCGGGCGCGTTCTTCCCATGCGGCCCGTTCCGAGTGCGTCACGCGCGGATCGATTCCCAGGGCGTGAAGTTCAGGCTGACGATCGAGCGCATCCGCGACAAAACGGCGAAACTCTTCCCGGCCTATCTCTCCGCGAAGCTGATGGAGTGAGGTGATTGCGTGAAGCACCTCGGTCGATCTTAGGACTTGGACGTGCAGAACTTCAGCGCGTTCCTTGGCCGCAAGCCGCAATTCTTCGCGCGTTTCAAGTTCACCCCGCTGCCAAAGCAGGGCGGCGCAGATGGACGAAAAGGCCGCGCCGAGGAGCAGCACCAGGCTGACCATGAGTCTCGCTTTTGGCATCCTCCAATCGACTTCGGACGCCAGGCCCGGAACTCTTTCCAAAAGGCCCTTTTGCGCATTCGAATTGCCTTCGAAGTTTGCCGTCATCGCGCCATGGGCTGCATTTAGCAAAAACCGTGCGCGTGTATGGCGGGGGGCCTCTACCCCGGAGCGGCGGCGACCCGCGCCGCCCGTAGGGGCCTTGCGAGTGCGCAGATTCGCGCAAGGTGACGAACTTTGCGCATCTGCAGGCGGCATTCCGTGCATGACCTTCGCCGCGTCTTTCTGGATGACCTGCGGCCGGTAACCCGTAAGCTGTCGCTCGTGCTTCCTTCCCGCCTCAGAGACGTTTTCCGGCTGCACTTCTCCGCTGCAGCTTTGGCCTCGGCGGCGAGTGGCGCGGAACTGCCGGCGCCTGCTGGGGAACGCGTCGATTTCACTCGGGACGTAAAGCCGCTGATCGAGAAGCACTGCATTATGTGCCACGGGCCGGAAAAGCAGCGGGCGGACTTGCGCTTGGATCGCCGCGCGGCGGCAATGCAGGGGGTGACGGATGGGCCGGTCATCGTGCCGGGCAAGAGCGCGGAGAGTCGGTTGATTGCGGCGGTTGCGGGTTTGGATGAGGACCTCTTGATGCCACCGAAGGGCGAGCGGCTCAGTTCCCGCGAAGTCGGGGTCCTTCGCCGCTGGATCGATGACGGCGCATCCTGGCCAGAGGATGCCGCGGGCGATCCGGCGAAGCGGCATTGGTCCTTTCAATCTCTCGCCAGGCCGATGGTGCCTGGCACAGGCAATCGTCATCCAATCGATGCGTACAGTGCCGATGAACTGCGCAAAAAGGGCCGGTCCACGTCGGCGCCCGCGGGCGCCGGAACCATCGTTCGCAGGATGTTCTTCGACGTGATTGGACTGCCGCCCTCGCCGGAGGAAATGGCGCACTGGAGCAAGCGGATCGAGCAGGAGCCCGGGAAGGGTGCGGCAGAGCTTGCGGACCATTTGCTAAGTCGGCCGCAATATGGCGAGCGGTGGGCGCGACATTGGTTGGATGTTGCGCGGTTCGCCGAGAGCAGCGGCTTCGAAACGAACCAGGCGCGACCCAATGCGTGGCCATACCGCGACTATGTCATCCGATCATTGAATGAAGACAAACCGTTCGATCGATTCATTCGCGAGCAGTTGGCAGGGGACATTCTCGGCGCGCCGGAGGCCACGGGTTTCATCGTAGGGGGCGCGTGGGATGGGGTGAAATCGCCCGACCCAGTGCTTACGGCAAATCAGCGCGCGGACGAACTGCACGATATGGTCGGCACGACAGGAAGTGTCTTCCTCGGGCTGACGGTCAACTGCGCGCGCTGTCACAACCACAAGTTCGATCCGATCTCCCAAACCGATTATTTTGCCATGAAGGCGGTGTTCGCCGGAGTGAAGCATGGTGAGCGCGAAATTGGCGGGCCGGAGGCAGCGCAGGTCGCAGAAGCGGAGAAACTCCGCCCGCGGTTGGATGAACTGGCGCGACAACTCGCGGAACTGGAGCCGATCGCAGATCCTGGAAAGAGCGAGCCGCGGCGCGTGCCGGTAAATCCCAAGCGAAACAACGATCGCATTTCGCCGGTCCGATGCACGCAGTTGCGCTTCGCGATCACGGCAACAAACAACGGCAGCGAGCCGTGCATCGATGAGCTGGAGGTATTCGATCGTGGCGGCAGAAATGTCGCGCCGGGAGCGAAGCTGGCATCGTCCGGAAACTACCGCGGCAATCCGAAGCACAAGCTGGAGCACCTCATCGACGGTCGATTTGGCAATGATTGGAGTTGGATATCGGATACCGTGGGACGCGGTTGGGTGGAGTTAACGTTCCCCGCGCCGGTGGAGATTGGGCGGATCGTCTGGGGACGGGATCGAGAGGAGAAGTATCGCGATCGGGTGCCGGCAGATTACCTGATCGAGGTTCGCGACGGAGACGCGCCTTGGACCTCGGTTGCAGGTTCGAGCGATCGCGGCATGCCGGATCCGTCGCAGGATAGCGCAATCGCGAAGCTCGAGGCGGAGCGGTCTGAGTTGGAAAAGAAGATCGCGGCCCTCATGAGCCCGCGAAAAGCCTATGCTGGCGTGTTCGGAACGCCGGAGCCAACGAAGCGGTTCCATCGGGGTGATCCAATGCAACCGCGGGAAGATGTCGCTCCGGGCGGGCTCGCGGGTTTTGGTGGAGTCCGTCTCGCGATGGATGCCCCGGATGCAGAGCGCCGGCGCGCGCTGGCGGACTGGATCGCTTCGCCCCGGAATGCGCTGACTGCGCGGGTGATCGTGAATCGGCTGTGGCACTATCATTTCGGGACGGGAATTGTGGATACGCCCAGCGACTTCGGATTGAACGGCGGCCGGCCCACGCATCCCGAACTCCTGGATTGGCTCGCGTCGGAGTTGGTCGAGCACGGCTGGTCCTTGAAGCACATCCATCGGCTCATCCTCACGAGCGCGACGTATCGGCAGACCAGCGCCCAAAACAAGGACGCCATGGCGAAAGACGGATCGAATCGGTTGCTTTGGCGATATCCCGGCCGCCGCCTCGAGGCGGAAGCCTTGCGCGACGGCATTCTCGCCGTGAGTGGAAAGCTCGACCTGCGAATGTATGGGCCGGGATTCGATTTGTTCGAACCGAACAACAATTACGTGAAGGTCTACGCGACCAAAACGAAGTTCGGGCCCGACGATTTTCGGCGGATGGTTTACCAGGCAAAGCCGCGCTCGGAACTGGATACCCTCTTCGGCGCATTTGATTGCCCCGATGCGGGGCAGGTGCAGCCCAAGCGAACCACGAGCACCACTCCGCTGCAGGCGCTGAATCTTTTGAATAGCGAGTTTCTCCTCGGGCAAAGTGACGCCTTTGCCGGGCGCCTGCGTCGCGAGGCGGGTGCTGAAGCTTCCGCTCAGATTCGCCTGGGATACGCGCTCGCATTTGGTAGAGCGCCTGAAACCGAAGAGCTGGATGCTGCGCGCGAGTTCATTCAGTCCCAAGGGCTGCCGGCGTTCTGTCGGGCGCTCTACAACGCGAATGAATTCGTCATGATCTACTGACATGTTCACCCGCCGCGAAGCCATTCATACCCTCGCCGGTCTCGGCCTCACTGCGCTGGCGTCTGCAAAAGAAAAGCGGAGCA
>CBHXZU010000178.1:0-9566 GCA_966125105.1 uncultured Prosthecobacter sp. | reverse complement strand
CTCTTCGGCGGTCCACCGTGAAAAGTTGCTCGTGCGGGCTTTTCCGTAAACTTACCGATTCGGCATTCCCTGCGCCTTCCATGATCCGCCGCTTCTGCATCGGTGCGCTTGTATCGCTCTTTACGCTATCAGCCTGCAACCGTTCTTTCCAAATACCGCAAGCGGACAGGTACGATCTAGAACTGCGCACGTGCAAGATCTCGCATCCAAGTGGACACGGTGCCCGCCGAAGGCGCGACAGATCGAGGCGGCCTAATCGCCGCTCTTTTGCTGATCTCGAGCGAACCGGCCTCGGGCGTTAAGCCCGGACGGCCTTCTTGAGCTTCGCCGCAATCGCGGTCGATTCCCAAGTCAGTTCCGCGTCGTCCTTGCCGAAGTGACCATAGTTGGTGGTCTTCGAGTAGATCGGGCGGAGGAGATTCAGCTGCGCGACGATATCGGCAGGCTTGAAGCTGAAAGTCTTCAGGACCGCGGCGAGGATGGCGTCATCGCTGACGGTGCCGGTGCCGAAGGTGTCGACGTGCACGCTCACCGGCTTCGGATGTCCGATCGCGTAGGCGAACTGCACTTCGCACTTCGCGGCGAGACCCGCGGCCACGACGTTCTTGGCGACCCAGCGGCCCATGTAAGCGGCGCTGCGATCCACCTTGCTCGGATCCTTGCCGGAGAATGCGCCGCCGCCGTGACGGCCCATGCCGCCGTAGGTGTCGACGATGATCTTGCGGCCGGTGAGGCCGCTGTCGCCCTGGGGACCGCCGACGACGAAACGTCCAGTCGGGTTGATGAGATACTCGGTCTCCGACGTGAGCATGTTCTTCGGGAGGACCGCTTTCACGACCTTCTCGATGCAGAACTTCTCGATCTCGGGATGATCAACGTCTGCCGCGTGCTGCGTGGAGATCACCACATTGGTGATGCGGGTGGGCTTGCCGTCGACGTATTCAACGGAAACCTGCGACTTCGCGTCCGGACGGAGCCAGTTCACCTTGCCGCTCTTGCGCAGCTTCGTGAGCTGACGACCCAGGCGGTGCGCATACATGATCGGAGCAGGCATGAGCTCCGGCGTCTCGTTCGAAGCGTAGCCAAACATGATGCCCTGGTCGCCGGCGCCTTGCTCGGCGGTCTTCTTGCCCTTCGCCTTCTTGGCGTCGACGCCTTGGGCGATGTCGGGGCTCTGCGTGGTCAGGTAGTTGTTAACGAAAAGGGTATCCGCGTGGAAAACGTCATCGCTATTCACGTAACCAATGCCGCGGACGGCATCACGGATTGTCTGGTCGATGTTGATGACATCGCCGATCGATTTGCGTCCGATCTTCGGGATCGTGATCTCACCACCGACCACCACCACATTGCTCTTTGCAAAAGTCTCGCAAGCGACCCGGCTGTTGCGATCGATGGCCAGGCAGGCGTCGAGGATCGCGTCGGAAATGGTATCGCACACTTTGTCGGGATGGCCTTCGCCGACGGACTCAGAAGAGAAGATGTATCTGCGTGACATGTGGTAAGTCGAAACTCCGATTGGAGCGGTGCTGACTAGCGACACGATGCAGCAAGTCAACGGCATTCCGCTGCCCCGCCTCTGGAAACGAGCCGCGCCAGCCCCTCATTCTTCGCTCACGCGGAGGCGGAAAAATACGGGGATTATCCCCGCCGGAATGCTGGAACGGTAGGTGACTGTTTCGCTTTGTGGACTTGGCCCCGGCGCAGTGCTTACGAGGACAGGGTCGCCCGTCCATGTCTTCAGCTCGAAGCTCTCTTGCGGAAAGACCTGAAGCCGCGGGGTGTCGGTGCGCCGGACGAACGTGATGCACGGCCACAGCTTGGGCGTGTCATTCTCTGCAGGATCCGGGGCAATGACCGCGCCGAGGGCGGCGGCAGGATTTCCTGACTGGGCGAGGGGATTGCGGTCCAGCGCCCACTCCTGGAAATTATCGAGCGTGTCGCCATCCGGATCGGCGAGGGGATCAGCCGCGGTGCCGGTAAGGGCAGGGAAGCGCGTGAGCCAGCCCTCGGAGTAGCGGTGACCGGTGACCGTAAAGTCGTCGATGCGATTATTCGCCATCGATTGCGTTGCTCCGCTGAGTTTGTAGCGCAGCGTCACCGACGCCTGGTTTTGCAATCCAGGAATTGCCGAGAGATCGAGCGCGCGGCTCACGTACACACTGCCGTTCGCCACTGTGTTAATGCCAGCAAGCGTGGTGAATTGGACGCCGTCATTGCTCCAACTCCACGTCCCAGAGGTGAAGCTTCCGGTGTCATTCCCGCGAGTGCTGAAGCCTGCGCGGAGGTTCGTCCAACCGGCAGTGGAGAAGACAAAGTCGATGTAGGAGTTGTTTCCCGCGGAGCCTTCGAGTGCGAGACTCTGCCCGCTCACGCCGGTGAAACTCTGAATCGATCCTGTCCAGGTGCCCGTCTTAACCGTGCCGGTGCCGGTGGTCGCGGGAATGTTTACCGGATGAGGGTTGGTATCGAAGTTCCAATAGGCCAGCACCCCTTGAGGAAGCGTCTGCTCATCCAGCACGCCAACCAGCGCAGGCCCGCCGATGATGTCGTATCCGGTTCGCGGGTTGAGGACGATTTGGAATGTCTCCGGAGCTTCCTTGGTCGCGTCCGCGACCGGAGTGAGAGTAAAGGAGGCCGAGGTGGCGCCCTCCGGGATCGTGATCGCCTGCGTGGCCGTATTCAGAGTTGTGCCGCTGAGCGAGTAGTCACTCCCCGCAGTGGCGGTTCCCGTAACGGTATAGTTGAACGTGGCTCCGCCCGCGGGAGCGGCGGTATTCAGCGTCACCGCAAATGTCACCGGCAACCCCGGCGCTTCATAGGCATTCCGAGCGCTGGCCGTGATCTGCGCGGACGGGGCGCCCGTCACGGATCCCCAGATTGCCTCGACCCATTCGGGACGGTCGATGAAGGGATTCCGATTATGCTGGTAGGTGGAGAAAATGAGATCGTTCCTTGCGCGCTCGGCGGCGTCGGGCGGGTCGGCGAGATGCCAGGCAAGGAGGGTCGCGAGGTTCGCCATTTGCGCATCCGTCGGTGATGCGGTGACGAGTTCGAGATCGGACGTGCTGGGCTCCGTCCCATCATACCGCGTCGCCATATAAAAGAGGGCGCGCGCGATATCGCCGCGCTTGGTTGGCGGCGGCTGCCAGGAGTTCGAGTCCCGAGTGCACAGCGGAGCCTCCACGTGCGCGGGGTCCCGGTAGTTTCCATCCTCCACTCGCGACATGTCGTAGTAGAGGTTGCTCCTGGCGGAGTTCACATTGCTGTCCGCGGGAACGACGTGGAAGAGATCGCTATCATCCGGGCCGCCATCATTGGCGGTGCTCGGATTGACCCCGCGGGAACGCGGCCAAAGGTGCTCACGATTCCAGGTGGTCGCGGTTTTCGGCGCCGATGCCTCGCCGTAGATGAGGAGGAGCTTTGTGGAGTCTTGCGGATCTTCCCAAATCGCCCGCAGGGCAGGGAATAAGTCCGCGTAGGGAATGACGGTTTGCTCGTCGATGATCAGCCGCAATTGCGCTTTCAATGCGGGGCCGCTGAGGCCTTCCGCCGCCGCGTAGTAGCCGACCGGCGGATCGGCACGCGCAATGACGGCAAGAAGGATGAGAACTGCGAAGAACCTTGCCAAACCGGCCGAACGGATGGTGCAGGTCCCCCAGCTTGTCGAGTGAATAGCCTTTCACGCGATGGTGGCAGGCCGGCCGGGCTCTGTTTTCACCCAACCGCCGCAGGCGCCATCCCGTCGTAACGAGTTTCTCCATGTGGTAGCGCGTTGCCTTTGCTCCCACCCTGAACTGGGCTCCCTCACGACTTGAGATTACCCACATCTTTTCCGCAGTTTCGCGCATGTGCGCCGAAGGCGCGATCTAATCCGAGCCTAGGGCAACGCCCTAGGAAATCGCCCCAAAAGAACCAAGCCCTGAAAGGGAGGCCCAATTTACTGAATATCTCTGTGCGATTTTGCCGTCAGCGGTTGCTTGGATTAGGTCGCCCCTTCAGGGCTCGCGCCATGGATGATGAATTTCCTAGGGCGATGCCCTAGGCTCGGATTGAAACGCGCCGTTGGCGCGAGGCCTCCCCGAACGATACCGGCCCTCAAAGATGCGGGTAATCTCAAGCCCTCAGGACGCGACCCGACCGAGAACGCTTTGACACGCCCGAGCATTCCCGCTGCGGTGCACGATTTCCGATAAACGTGGAAATGATGACCGCCGAGGCTGAATCGAAGACCAGCAAGACGCCGCCTTCGAGCTCCCTGCCACTGCTGATCGCGGCGATGAGCATGATGGGGCCGTTTTCGATCGATACCTACCTGCCGTCCTTTCAGGAGATCGAACACTCGCTCCACGCGACTCCGCTGCAGGTCCAGCAAAGCCTCACCGCCTTCCTCATTCCCTTTGCCTTTATGAGCCTCTGGCATGGGGCGCTTTCGGATGCCTTGGGCCGCCGCCGCGTGGTGATCGTCGCGCTCAGCATCCTCGCCGCGACATCGATCGGTTGCGCGCTTTCGCCGAGCATCGAGGTGCTGTGGTTCTTCCGCGCTTTGCAGGGTCTGTCGGCGGGTGTCTTCGTCGTCGGCCGAGCCGTGGTGCGCGATGTGTATGAAGGCGCGACAGCGCACCGGGTAATGTCGCACGTCTCGGTAATTTTCGCCATCGCCCCGGCCATCGCGCCGATCCTGGGTGGCCAATTGCACGAGTGGTTTGGCTGGCGCTCCGTCTTTGTCTTCCTGGCATGTTTTGCGGCCGGCGTCGCCACGTGGGCATGCTGCTGTCTCCCGGAAACCCTTCCACCTTCGAAACGGCAGTCGCTTCATCCCGTTCGTTTGCTGCGATCATATGGGGCCACGCTCGCGCACCGGCGCTTCCTCTCGGCAGCGCTTGCCGGGGCCTTGAGCTTCGGCGGCATCTTCGTCTACGTCGCCGGTGCGCCGGCACTGTTGCTCGGGCACCTGCATATCCCCGAGACGCAGTTCGCCTGGCTTTTCGGCCCGATCACCGCCGGGATGATGTTGGGCTCGGCGCTGTCGGGGCACTTCGCGGGGAAAATCGACGCCAATCGAGCGATCCGGTGGAGTTACGGCCTGATGCTGTTCGCGGCGGTGGTCAATGTGACGTTCCACCTGCTCCACGCGGCGGCGCTCCCGTGGTCGGTGATCCCGCTCTTCTTCTACGCGGTGGGAGTGACCTTTTCCCTGCCGACCCTCACGCTGATCGGTCTCGACATCTTCCCGGAGCGGCGGGGACTTGCGGCCTCTTGCCAGGCATTTCTCCTCACGGCCGGAAACGCCATCGTCGCGGGTGTTTTGGCGCCGTTAGTGAGCGGTTCACCTCTCCATTTCGCGCTCGGATCGGCAGGATTGATGGCTCTCAGCCTTCTCTGCGCCGTTGTGGTGGCGAAGGGCCCTGCAGCGCCGGTGGCGTGACCTAAGTTAAGGGAGAGGAGATTACGGGCGTTCCACCAAATAGTAGTATGCCCGGTGAGTGCCATCGATGCTGAATGCCCCGTCAGCGCCAAGCGGGACCTGTGACGACATCGGAACGCCGTAATGGTCGCAAGGCGTCACCTTTGCTGGGCGCGGCCCGGCGAGCTTAATCGAAGCCTGCACCGGCTCGAGCAGGAGCGGCGCGGTGCCTGTGGACTCGAGCTTCGTGCCGTCCGCGTTGTAGCGCGTGCCGGTTTGCTTGTCCTGTGCCAGGGCAGTGATGAGCACACTTTTGCTCTGCGCCAGCGGGGCATCGTCGAGCGGTGTGAAGATGAGCGAGACGAATGGCGTTTTCACCGTCGCCTGCACCGCTGACAACGAAATCGGCTGATTCCCGGCTTTCCCGATGATCGCCTGGGTCTTTGGCGTGGATACGGTGATCAGCTCGCGGCCGTAATCCCACTGGAGTTCGCCAGTCGCGCTGCGGACGATTTTGTTCTTCTGATCCCACAGCTTCGCGAAATCCGCCTGCTCGGTTTTTCCGCCATTGAAGGCGACCGTCACTTTGCCCATGGCGAACGCCTCCAGCGGAGTGCCGCCTTCGACGATCAGCGTCTTCGCGTCGTAGCCGCCCTTGGTCGCGTCCTGCTTGAGCGCATCCTTGCCGCTGAAGAGATCCGCGGCGGTGAGGCGTCGGGCTGCGATATTCGGACCTTCCTTGATGTGATTGTGGTAAAGCGCGAAGGCGAGCGCGGGGAATTGGCCGATGTAATGCGGCGTATCCGTGGAGTAGCTCGACATGCCGGGCCAGCCGTCGCCGAGGCGCGTGCCGCTCTGGATGAAGTGCCACGAGGCGTCCCAGCCTTGGAGCCCGAGACCGTAGAAAGCCATGATCGGCGCGCATTCCACCTTCCACTGGTTCGGCGCGGATTGCGTCCACTCCGTCATGGAGAACGGCATGTTCTCCACTTGCTTCATTCCCGTGGTGAAGATCCCGCCGCCGGGCATCTTCAAATGCGAGAGGTTATCCACTTTGCCTTCAGCGATGCCGTGCCCGCCCGCGCCACCGCCGGCGTAGTTGTGGCGATCGATCATGCTGCCGACGGTGTCGGTCCACGTGTTGGCTGCTTCGGTTGCGGCTCCGCCGACCTGCCACGCGGTGGTGATCGTGACGCCTTTGAAGCCGCTGCCGCGAATGACTTTCTCTGCGCCGGTGAAGAACTCGCGCTGCATCTCCGCGAGGCATTGAATGAGATCGCCGGCGCGACGCGTCTGCCCGGCAAATGCGCCGCGGGGTCCGGGACCATCGAGTTCCCATGGTCCCATGATGGCGAATTCCGTCGCATTCACGCTGTCGCCGCCCTTGAGCGGTCCCCACGCGGCGGTGAGCGCCTCGTCCGTCTTGTATTTCGCCTTCACCCACTTCGCGAAACGCTGGCGCAGGAGCTTTGCGTGCTGGGGCCGTTTGCCCTTTGGATTCGAAAGCTCCTGCAGCGGATTCCAAAAGAAGATGCTGTCTTCGTTCTGCATCTCCACCGTCATCAGCGCCGGATCATCCGCGTAGCGCAGGCCGGTGTAGGGGTTCTTGTGCTCCAGGATCTGCTGCATCCAGCGATTGCGGATTTCCCATAGCTGCGGCGATGCGGTGATCAGTCCGTAAGTATCGGCGCGTCCGCGCTCCTTCGGGAGTTCCGCGAAGAGTTCGGCGGGATACCCGTCCTCCGGTCCGATCGTGAAGTGATAGAAAATGGACCAGCCCGTGTAGATGCCGTTCTTCTTCAGTTCGGCGAACCACCAATCGTAGTCGTCGAGTTTCTTCGCATCGATTTTCCCGTTCGTCGTGACCTCGTCGTAGAGCGGATGCTGCCGGACGGCATTGATGCCAAACTTGCGCAGGTATTTCGCGCGCTGGGTGAGTTGTTCGCGGGAATAGCGGCTGCCATCGAGATTCGCGCCGACGCCCCAGAACTTCACAGGGGCAGGGGAGTTGGCAAACTTCAGCTTGTCGCCATCGGGCACAAGATGGCCGAACTTCCCGGCGGGCGCAGGGACTAAGCGTGAGAGGTCGATAACACTGCGCGGGTCGAGTGGGTCTTCGTCAGCGAGCAGCGGGAACCATTCATCCGGCGCGGCTGTACTCTGCTTTGAGATGGTCGGCTTGCGGCCGCCAGCGGGAACAAACGGGATGCGCGTAAAGACGAAGCAATCGAGGCCGCCGTGATTCTCGTGGGACGCGCCGCTGTGCATCTTCCAGGCGACGGTGTGCTTGCCTGCGGTGAGCTTCACGCTGCCGGCTTTCACCCACGCGAGGAATCGCATGTCGGGTTTGTTGTCCGCGGCGATGTTTTGATTTCCGCGCGCTTCCTGAAAGCTGACGGCCTGCCACTCGCCGCCGTCGAGACGGTAGGAAAGCTTCGCCTCGACCGAGGGATTTGCCCGCACCCACAGGACGTAGGTGTCCGGCGTGAGCGCTTCGAAGTCATACTCGGCCGTGCCTTCCTTCGCCTTGTCGTAGTTGGAAATCCAATCACCGCCGCTCAGAACGTCCTTCTTCACCTGGTCATACCACCACGGATGGCGGGTCATCGTGTTGCGCGAGGGTGCTTCACCCTCGATCCAGATCGCGTCCATCGGATCCGCGGCTGCTTCCGCCGTCGTGCCGCCCGCCGGCGCGCCAGGTCTCATCAGGCCCTGCGGCACCCACGAGTCAGTCGTTACGACGAAGCAATCGAGGCCGCCGCTATTTGCAGCGCCGCCTTCGAATCGGAAGCTGATCTCGTTTGCGCCCTTCGCCAATTCCGCGGCGCCGACTTTCACCCAGCCGATAAAGCGGTGATCGATCGCGCCGTTGCCCGCAATGTTTTGCTGCTGGCGGACATCCTTGAGGTCGATCGCCTTCCACTCCTCCGTCCCGACTCGCCACTGCGGCTTCGACGCCACCGGATTGATGCGTGCCCATAGCGTGTAGCGTCCCGCTTCCGGCACCTCCACGTTATAGGAGGCTTCGCCTGCCTTATCGCCGTAGTGAGAGAGCCATTTGCCCTCACTGAGTTGTTCCGTCTTCACGTCATTATACCACCCGTGCTTTTGCACCGAGGAGCGGGCGGGGGACTCACCTTCAATCCAGACAGACGCAGCCGAGGCGATTGTCGGAGCGAGGAGAAGGAGGGCGGAGAGTGACTTCATAGCGTGGGCGCGGATGTGGGCAAAAAGCGGATGCATTCGCAACGACGCGTCGCGATTGGTGGACTGATTCGCGGACGCGCTTTTGCTTAGGCTCAGCACCGGTTTTTAACCACGGAGATCACGGAGACCACGGAGACTACGGAGATGGTTTCACGTCTGTCGCGATCTCCGTGAACTCCGTACTACTATCTGCGAAAATGTGCGCAGCGTCAGGTGACTTAGTTACAGCCACTCGCTCGCCATGTCGTTTGAGATTCGGCGCGGAACGTCAGAGCAACCTTCGAGCGCGCTTGCGAGAGGAGCATGGGCCTCCGGCCCGTAACGGAGACTCTTCCCAACCCTAGGACGTCATTACAGCATTCCTCCAGAATGAAACACGTTCATTGATGCTGGCGCAGGGCCGAAGGAAGTTCCCGGCAACTCAGCTACTCATTTTGCGGTGACCCCAATTACGGGCCGGAGGCCCATGCTCCTTTGGTTGCGACTTCGCCGCGCTGGGTCCTCCGTGGTAAAAAAACACCACCGCAACTCGCGTCACGGTGGTGCCTGAAGTTCGATCTACCGGACCGTTTACACGTAGTATTCGTGCCAGTTGGCGCCGCGTTTCACGCCGGGCTCCGGCACGGGATAGCGGCCGTCTTTGTCAGCGACGATCGGCGGCGGGCCGTCCATCGTAAGCTTGTCGGCGTTGGGTGCGAATTCCTGGTCGCAGTTCACCATGTCGTCCCAAGTGATTTCCTGTCCGGTGTGGGCGGCCATGCGACCCATGGACGTCGCGACGCTGGCGTCGATGCCCCGTTTGGCTTCGTTATGGGCCCGGTTTTCGCGAATGGCGTCCACGAGGGCCTGCCATTCGTTCTGGTAGGGGTTGGAGTTGTCTTTGCTCTGCCAGAGCATGTTGGTGCGATCCATGTTCTGCCCTTTGAACGTCATCGACGGAGCGCCGCAGTCG
>CBHXZU010000177.1:0-9576 GCA_966125105.1 uncultured Prosthecobacter sp. | reverse complement strand
CGGTTCATCGATGACGAGAACGAATGCGAAGACGTTCTTCGCGAAGTTTTTGAGGCGATCCGCGATCGGGCCGAGCACTACTCCCGGGATAAAGGATACGTGCTCGGCTGGATGATCACGCTCGCGCGCCGTTCGGCCCTGAAGCGGGAGGCCTTTCTCCATGCGCAGACGGCTACTTTGGCCGCCGAGGCGCAGTCGGAAGCGTGGCGGAACAACCAGGCGCATGAGAATGAGCGGAAGTATCTTGCGCTGCCGAGCTTCTTCCCGTCCGCTGCTTAGGGAGGACGCCCCTTGAGGAGCTCTGAATGTCGACAGCGGTGCTCTGGACGCCGACAGCATTGCTCTGGGCATCGGCAGCATCGCTCTGGACGCCGACAGCGTTGCTCTGGGCGTCGGCAGCACCGCTCTGGACGCCGATAGCATTGCTCTGGACGTCGACAGCATTGCTCTGGACGCCGACAGCATTGCTCTGGACGCCGACAGCGTTGCCCTGGACGTCGACAGCGGTGCTCTGGACGCCGACAGCGTTGCCCTGGACGTCGACAGCATTGCTCTGGGCGTCGACAGCATAGTCTTGGCGCAGCCCCGATTTGGCTTAGTGGAACGGTACCAAGCAATCGGCAAGAGGCGCGGAGACGAGGTCAACAGTCGGGTCGATCAATCTCCTGCTCGCGCGCCCGTTGAGGGTGGCAAAGGCGTCCGCCCGAACTTCGATCGCGCTCGAGCCGCTCTGAGCAGATCGAGCGACGTGTCGCGCGAACGCCTGAATCATCGCCGGATCCTGCGCCATCACCATTTCCTGTCGGCGCGTGAGATAGTCTCGCGGCGAAACTCTCCACGTTCTCCCGGTTTCGGGATCTCTCGCGATCAGTTCGGCGGCCCCGCGCTTTTCCACGAGCATCACGCGCCACGAAAAGTTGAATGCCGCATAATCCCAGCCGCTGTTGCCTCCCGCGAACCACGCGCGCAGCGGCAGCCAGAGTTGAATCGCGCAATAAACTACTGCCGGGAAAAGCCACCGCAGCTGAAGCCGTGTGTGGACTGACCGCGCCCCCTCGTCACGCCGGCCAATCCAGCGCCGCGGAAAATCCGGCGGAAAAAACACCAGCGCGCTCGCCATCATGATCCACGGGAACATCCCGATGCGGAAAAGCAGCGCCGTCGCGATGTGAAAGCCGACGACCGCTATGTAGGCCGCCGCGCGTGTCCGCCGCCGCGCCAGGAAGAACACAATCGTGAGATCAAAGATCGCTCCCGCCCAGCTTGCGGCGAAAGCCACCCAGGTCTCCGCGAGCCATGGCCCGATGATCGGAAGATCCATGTGCGCTCGCAGCCAAATGCGCAGCGGCTGCGCGCGCAAAAGCCAATCGCCATTCAGCTTCGCGAGGCCGGCAAAGAAATAGACGACGCCGATCTGAAATCGAAGCAGGCCGATAATTCCGAACGGAATCGAATCCGCGCGCAGCGCAGGCCTCCGCCGCGCATCCACGGAAAACTCCCGGTGTGCCGGCAGGAAAACGAGCAGGCCTGCGAGAAGACTTACGAGATAGTAGTGGTTGAGGTAAGTCGTCCTATCGATCAGCTCGAGATAGGTGAACCCGAGGAAGAAAGTCGCAGCGCTGAGTCGATAGCAGGACCCCGCAGCGACGCCGAGCGCCGAGAGCCCGACAATCGAAACAACCAGGTACATCCAGGGACCCGGCAGCGGGCGCACCCAGGAAAACCCGTCATAGGTGAAGAAGAAGGCCGGATCGATGTAGAACTCCTTCACCCAGCCCTTCGCGAGAAACCGCGCCATCGCCACTGCCATGAGGACGCCGAATAGAATGCGGAATACCGCCAGCGATGCGACATCGACCGGGTGACCTAACGCCGAGAGCCACCGCGACACTGCGCCCGCCGCGGCTTCGCTTGCTCGCGAAGTCATCTGCCGATCCGCGACCAGCGGGGCATCAATCACCGTCGTTCGAGCCGAAAGTGATCGTCACCCCCAGCGCGCTGGCGAGGTCGGCTTTGAGGAGCACCTCCAATGCGCGCATCTCCGCAAGCGCCTGCTCCACCGTCGCGCGGCTTTTGATGATGGCCTCATCCATCGGCAGGTCGATCGCTGCAACGGCGGAACGCGCGCGTCGGAATTGCATCCTCAAACGATCCGCGAGTTCGTGGCTGAGCGCGCGCGCTTCGTCATCGAGACCAGGCCCATCCGCGCCGCAGTAGAGTTGCTCGGTTCCATCGAGCAATGCAGAAAACGACGTCAGCGAAGCACCGCTCGCAATTCCCTCGATGCCCTCGCGCGTAAGGCGGCGGTTATCGATCAATTCGAGTTGGCGCGCGATGCGGCCGACCCCGCCGACTTCCAGCACTTCCACGAGGTGATTGACCAATTGATTCAGCGCATCCTGTCCGCGCTCGGCCCATTGCCCGCGGAGCGCGGGATCATGAATGGAGCGCTGCAAAGTTCCGCACCGATTCGCCAGGTGTTCGGCCAGTCCGAGCACATACGCGCGGCGCCGCTCCGCGGTTGGACCCTCGAGCAGATTCGTGGCGGAAAGGCGCGGCTTTTTCGGGGCCGAATCATTGCCGATCTTGCCGGCATTTCCTGCCGGCAGATCGAAAAGCAAGTATTCGAGCGCGTAGAATCCCTTCGCGCCGGCGCCAAGGATTTCGAAAAATGCCGGATCCAACGCCCGCGGGCTCTTCACGACATTCTCAATCGAGGACGCAAACGCCGGCCAATTGCTGATCTCGCTGACCAAAGTAGTGTCGAGCCCGCATGCTCCGGAGCTTGGTTGAAACTGCTTCCACGCCTTGTGCGCGTGCCGCCACGCTTCCTGGCAGGCCTTCAGCGTCTCCGGCCCGGGCGATTCGGATAACTGGCGCGTATCTGCTTTTAACTCAGCAACTGCCGCGACGAGACGATCGATGCCGGGGCGCGCCACCATTTCGATCGACTGCTCGAGGATTGGACGGCGCCCAACAGCAGAGTGGGACGGCGCGTCGTTGGCACCGAGCCAGACGATGCCACCCAGCGTGCCCAGGAGAAGAATGCCAAACGTTGCGAGAATGAGCCGACGCATGGGTTAGAGAGATTCAAGGAAAGCGAGCAGCGCCTGGCGGTCCTCACGCCGCAAATTACGAAACTGCTCGCGGGCGCGCTCGGCTTCGCCGCCGTGCCACAACACCGCTTCGGAAAAATTGCGCGCCCGCCCGTCGTGCAGAAATTGTGTATGGCCGTTCACCTTCCGCACAAGCCCTGCGCCCCAGAGCGGCGGCGTGCGCCACTCCCGCCCGGTGGCCTCGAAGCTCGGACGATCATCCGAAAGACCTTCGCCCATGTCATGCAGCAGCAGGTCCGTAAATGGATGAATGGTTTGCGAAGCCACTTCCGGGAGATCGGCCGACGCGCCGGTGCGAAGTTCCGGCATGTGGCAGGCGGCGCATTGGAGTTGCGTGAAAAGTGAGCGGCCATGACTGACCTCAGGACTGTTCCAATTCCGCCGGGCCGGCACCGCGAGCGCGCGGGAATAAAGCGCGACAGCGTCGAGCGTGGCTTCCTTCACTTCGGGTTCTGCGCTGTTACTCACGCCGCTCTTCGGCGGCAGCGTTGCATGGCTGCCGCTCGGAACGAGCGAAGACGTCAGCCCCATGTCTTCGTTAAACGCGCCAGCAGTTTGCTGAAGCACCGTGGGCTGCTCGGCCTTCCAGCCAAATCGTCCCACCACCATCCCGCCGCGCCGCAGATCCGGCACGCGATTCACGCGTCCACTGATGCCGTCGCGATCGGCATCATCCGGATCGGCATGAGACAGCACGACATTCCCGGGAATCGCTTCCAGCAGTCCGAGACCAATCATCGCGGGCGCCACGCGCGCGGACCACTGCAGATCAGGCGGCAGTTCTCCGTGGGCAGTCTTGCTGACCGTGTAGCGAGGCCGGCGCAGCGAATACGTTTCGCCGTCTGCGTAGGTTCCCGGGATCTCGTCGTAATCGACCCTGATCTCGCATTCCGGAACCGCGCCCGGCGTGCCGTTCGTCTGTAGCTGTCCGCCGTAGATGGGATGCGGCTTCGGGCCGTGTTGCCGATCATTCCCAGGTATGCTTACACGCAGGATCATCGTCTGCATGGGAACGCCCGGTTCCGGCGGACGCCCGCGGCCATCTTTGAAATGGCACGCCGAACACGAGCGCGCATTGAACAAGGGACCGAGTCCATCACGTCCCGTCGTCGAGGCCTTCGCCGCCACCCAGTTTTCGTTGAAGAATGAGTTGCCGACAAAGAAAGTGGCTCGCCGTTCTTCGGAGAGATTGTGCAGGGGGAGAGAGAAGGCGTTGCGAGTGCTGTCGAAGACCGTCGTCGCCCCTCCCGAATATTCTTCGCCCGTCATGTCGACCGCCGCAGCGGGGGAGATGCAGTCGGCAGTGAATGCAGGCGCGAGCAAGAGGTGAAAGGCAGCCAGTACGACTGGGGCCATGGAAATAGACCGCATGGTCAAAGATTCAGTTGCAGCTGCAACATCGTCGCCGCCTTCACGATCGTGTCCGTCTGCGCGCCGAGCGCATCGATCGCCTTCTTGATCGCCACGCGCCCCGGATCTGTATCGCGCCCCTGCATCGCCCGATCGAAAGGTTCCGGAATGGATTTCAGCGCATCGAGACTTCCCTGGATCTCCGCAGTGAGCCGCTTCGCCAGCGCGGAATCCGAGTCCTGCAACAAATCGCGCAATCCCGGTCCTTCGACGATCGATCCATCTGTGCGCCGGTAGCGCCCGAGGTAGATATTCTGAATGCCGAGCTGATTCCCCACGAAGTCCTGGTGCGTCGTGTCGCTAAAGCAGGAGTGCTCGTTTTCCTGTTCCTTCGTCGCATAGGCGACTGTCAGGCGCTCTCCGCGCAGTTCCGGGCCGCTCAAGCTGCCCAGGCCTTTCATAATCAGGGCAAGCGCTTCATCGGGCGGAAGTGCGGCCAACTTGTTGGCGAAAGTGGAGCCCGGTTGCTTTTCCCAAGCGGCCGTCACGCGCTGCAGATGTTCCACCAGAAGATCCGCTGCCGTCTTCAAATACTCGCGCCGTCGGCTCGGTGCACCCGGACTATTTGCAAAGTCGGTCGCCGGTCTCGCGCCAGGTCCGTTCTCGTTCAAATCCTGTCCCCACAGGAGAAACTCGATCGCATGAAAGCCGGTGGAGATATTCTTCTCCCCATCCTGCTCGTTAATCGAAGCCAGCGCGGCTTTGTCGATCTTTGGGTATTGCGCCGGATGATTGATCACTCCGGCATCCGGGTCGTCGGTCGTGTAATCGATGTAGTTCTCATCGATCGGCCACGAGTTGATCATGCCTTCCACTTCCTCGATCGGGCCGTCGTAAAAACGCGCGGCTTCCGTCTGCAAGTACGGCACGCGCGCCGCGATCCAGGCCGCGCGCGCCGCTTCGAGAGTTTGCGCGGATGGAGCATCGAGCAGGCCTCCGATCTTCGAGCGGAGATTGCGCGCGCCCTCGAGCGAGTCCTGGTATTCCGCGAGCATGAGCGCGGTGTGATGCTGCACGACCGTTCGCTTCAGCGCTTCGCGATCGGAGGCACGGGCTTCTCCGGCCACGGCGTCCGCCGTCAAAGAATAGAGCGAGACCGCGCAGAGCGCTGCGCGAAGGATGAGAGGCACGTGTGAAGCGCGCGGCGCCCACCGTGGCCAATTTGTTTTCGCGGGATTGCGTCCGATGGCGTCCATGTGAACAAAGGTTGTTCGTCGCGAATAAGGACGCGCTATCGCGAATCGGAGACGCGCCGGTGAATTCGCGATGACGATCACCTGCGCCTTGCGGAAAACATGCGCAAAACCACGCCAGCACCGCGCCAATCTCTAAGATGCCACGACCGTGAGGAACGCATCTTGGAGGGGCGAACACCAGGACGCCCTCTGCGCGAAGCGCAGCCATGGCCGTGGCAACGGCTGCTGTGATGGAACTGGGGAATGGCGAATGGGGAATGGCGAATGCTATGAACAACCACGCGTCTGAAATGCGCTGATCGGCAAGTTTACGAAAGTTAGGCGGGACCTCGCTGAATGATAGTTTGGCGTGTCGGGATTTCGTCGCGACGCCCTGCTTTGCGTCATTTGCACGGCGAGCGTTAGGAACGCGCGCCAATGACGCGAACTGTTCACAGTCGGTGAGTTGTTTGGATGGAGCGTGCCCGGGTAACTGCGGGCCGCGACGCAATCGCGTTGCGACCACACACGAAAAACCACCAACTATGTCGCAGAATCTCTGGATTCGCTTCCTCTTCACCGCCGCAATGCCGGCGATCGTATCGAGCCAGGCCTTCGCGGGAAGTGCCACCGCCGGCCCGAGCTCATCGGAAACTCCCTACGTCGTTCCCGTGGCCAAAGGAGTCGTCACGAAATCGCTGCTCACCGTCGGTGACAGCGTGAACTTCAAGGCGGACGGCGTGACGCCCTACCGCATGGTCGGCATTCCCGACGGCCTCGGCGCCTTCGATAACGGCGACGGCACGTTCACCATCCTGATGAACCACGAACTCGGCAACAGCTCCGGCGTTCCGCGTGATCACGGTCAACGCGGCGCGTTCGTCTCCCGCTGGGTCATCGACAAAGACTCGCTCACCGTCCTGCATGGCGAAGACCTCATCAAGACCGCCTACAGCTGGAACGCCGCGACGGGCGCATATCAACCGATCAGCGGCGGTTTCGCCCGCTTCTGCTCTGCGGATCTCGCCGCCTTTACTGCCTTCTATAATCCGGAGACGGGCCTCGGTTACAACGGCCGCATCTTCCTGAATGGTGAAGAGAACGGCTCGAGCGGCCGCGCGATGGCACACTTCCTCGATGGCAACAGCTATGAGCTGCCCCGCCTCGGCAAATTGTCGTTTGAGAACGTCGTGGCCAGCCCCGCGACTGGTGATAAGACGGTGGTGATCGGCCTGGACGATAGCACCCCCGGCCAGGTCTACGTTTACACTGGCACGAAGACAGCCTCGCCGGACCGCGTCGTTGCCGCCGGCCTGGGCAATGGCGTGCTCGGCGGCATTAAGGTGCAGGGGCTCGCGCAGGAGAACGACGCCACCGTGCTCGCCGGGCCGACGCCTTTCACCGTCCCCAGCCTCGGTGACGTGACTGCGAAGAGCGGCACGCAGCTCGAGACCGACAGTAACACCGCCGGCATCACCCGCTTCAACCGTCCTGAGGACGGCGCCTTCGATCCGAGTAATCCGAACGACTTCTACTTCGTCACCACCGCCAGCTTTGCCGGAAAGAGCCGGCTCTGGCGTTTGCGTTTCGTGGATGCCTCGGACCCAAGCCTCGGCGGCACCGCGGAGATCGTGCTGAATGGCACCGAAGGCCCGAAGATGATGGACAACATCACCGTGTCGCCCGGCGGTTCCGTCTTCATCCAGGAAGACGTCGGCGGCAACGTGCACATCGGAAAAGTGTGGCGCTACGGCATCGCTTCGAAATCGCTCGAACTCGTGGCTGAGCACGACAGCGCGAGATTCCTGCCTGGAGCGCCGGGCTTCCTGACAATCGACGAAGAAGCATCGGGTATCAACCCGCTCACGGAAATCCTCGGCGAAGGCTGGTTCGCGATGGTGGTGCAGGCGCACTACAACGCAGGCGATGCAGAACTCGCCGAAGGCGGCCAGTTGCTGCTGATGAACTACCCGCCCGGCAGGGAGAAGAAGTAGTTTTACCAGGGGATAAAGGGTAGGGCGGAGTCCGGAAACGGGCTCCGCCCTTTCCATTTCAAGTGGCAGAGCCAAAAGCACAGCGGCAGTGCGAAACGCGAATGCGCGGAGCCGGCCCGGCTCTGTGTCGCTGAATACACATTTTGGGCGACCAACGGCCGTTCAGTTCCCAAGGAACGCAATGAGACAGCCCATGGTGAAACCCTGGGTGCGCTCGCAAATCGAGAAAGCCCTGCAAGGGCGCAATGTCGCGCGCGGTTTCAGAATGGGTCCCCGGCGTCCAAGCCGGCTCTGCCGCTCTGTTCACGCGACCCGATCCATTCCAAGCTGGCATGAATATCCCCCCGACCTAAGTTGACCGTGTGAATGGGTGGAACGTTCGACGCAGATTGGATGCGACTCCGATGAGAGTTGCACTCGCGAGCTTCCTCCTCGCGAACGCCGAACTCTCCCTCGCGCAGCAGCCTGCGCCAACGGAGCCAAATCCTTCAAAACCCGCCGCCGCGTCGCTCCGCCTCTTCTCCGGCACCGTGATTTCCTCCAGCGAAGCCGGCGCAATCATCGAGTGCAAACCGCCCGCCGCCGGAGCGCAAATCAGGGGAAGCGATGCGGCGCCAGCCAGCGGTCGTTTTTTCCTCAGAGGAATATCCGAATTGCTCGCTCCATCGGTCGAAATCCAATTTCTCGCCGTTGAAGACGGCACCTACCGCTACACAGACTTCTTCCAAACCGTGGCCACGATGCCTGCGCTTCGTTTCGTGAAATGGGAAAAGCCACCCGCCGCCGCTCCAACTCCCAAACCGAGTCCTCAGCCTGTAGCCAAAGCTCCCACTCCAGAGCCTGCCGCGCGCACCACAAATCCCACTCCGCGACTTAAAGGAACACTGCTCGATCTTCCCCCAAGACGCCTGTCTCGCTAGAGCTGCACCCGGATCAGCGCAGCTCCAAGCTCGCGGTGCCCGCCAAGTTCCAAGCTCGAAAGCGCCGACCTGGCTTGGCGCAGTTCCAGGCCCGGAGGGCTGCCGGAAATCCGCAAAAAGCGTCCAGCCCTGGAGGGGGACACCCCACAGGTTTCAAAAAGCGAATAACTGCGGCAATCGCGGAAGGACACCGTGTGCAACCGCCGGGTTGCGCTCGCGTCGGAAGCGGCTATTTCCCCGCGACGATGAAATTCGCCCTCCTCGCCTTGAGCGCCGCTGCGGCCGTCGCCCACGCGGTCACCCCGCCCGATCAGATCCAGATGCCTGCCGGCTTCAAAGTGGACCTCTTGAAAGAAGCCGGCCAGCGCGACGGCTCCTGGATCAATATGACGACGGACAACGAAGGCCGGCTCTACATTTCCCCGCAAGGCAGCATCCCGGAATCCGGCTTCTCCAAAGACAGCAAATGGGGCGGGCTCGTCCGCGCGACGGTCAGCGGAAACGGCGTGGAGAAGTGGGAGCGCGTGCCCGTGCCCGTGGGCGACGCCATGGGCATGCTATGGGCGTTCGACAGTCTCTACGTCAGCGGCCAGGGCCCGGAAGGGCGGGGGATCTATCGCTGCAAGGACACGAACGGCGACTCGCTGCCGGACCAGGCAACCCTTTGGAAAGCCGTTCCCGGCGGCGCCGGTGAACACGGCGCCCACGCGCTGGTGCTCGGTCCCGATGGCAAAAGCATCTACATCGTCCACGGCAACAGCACGCCGCTGATCAGCGATATTGCGCCCGATTCACCTTACCGCAATTGGGGCGAAGACGATCTCCTCCCGCGACTGAAGGATCCCGTCGCGACTTTCTTCGACAAGATCAAAGCTCCCTACGGCTACGTCCTCCGCACCGGTGAAAACGGCACGAAGTGGGAACTCTTCGCCGGCGGATTCCGCAATCCCTACGACATCGA
>CBHXZU010000176.1:0-9604 GCA_966125105.1 uncultured Prosthecobacter sp. | reverse complement strand
ACGGCACGAAGTGGGAACTCTTCGCCGGCGGATTCCGCAATCCCTACGACATCGACTTTAACGAGGACGGAGAGCTCTTCACCTACGACAGCGACATGGAATGGGACCGCGGCCTTCCATGGTATCGCCCCACGCGCGTGCTCCACGTCCTGCCGGGCGCAGAGTTCGGTTTCCGCGAAGGCAGCGCCAAGTGGCCCGCGTGGTATCCGGATTCCGCACCCACGACGGCTGACATCGGGCTCGGGTGCCCGACCGGCGTGAAGTTCGGCACCGCGGCCCAGGGCTGGCCCGAAAAATACCGCAAAGCCTTCTTCATCTGTGACTGGACCTTCGGCCGCCTGCTTGCCGTGCATCTCAAAGAGAAGGGCGCCGGTTATGTCGCGGAGAATCCGCTCAAGAGCTACACGTTCCCAAAGGACGCGGAGGCGTCCGCGGATGTGGAGAACTTCCTCTCCGGAAAGGGCCTGCCCCTTACCGATGTCGTGTTTGGAAAAGACGGAGCCATGTATCTCACCGTTGGTGGACGCGGCACGCAGGCCGCGCTCTACCGCGTGCGTTGGATTGGCGAGAAGCCAGTGGCACAGGCGTCGCCTTCTGTGACTGCAACGCCCGCCCCTGATACGGCCGGAACCTCGCGCGCCAATCGAAAGCAACACGAAGACCCGCGCGCTTCCATCCCGCAGGCGCAAGCGATTGCCGACCTTGGCAGCGGCGATGCCTTTGTGCGTTTCGCAGCGTTGCAATATTGGGAGCGCCAATTTGCGGCCAAACCTGAGCTGGCCGAGCAGGTCTTCACCTGGACCGGCGAGAAGGAGGGCTCAAAGTTCACGCCTGCCGTTTCCTTGATGGGCCTGCTCGCCGCGAGTCGTGTGGGCGACCCGGCGCTGCAGCCACGCGTTCTCGAAATGCTGAAAGAGTTTCCCCTCGCGACCCTGTCGGACGAATTGAAGCTGCTGAAGCTGCGCGTCCTCGAAGTCACGTTTGCGCGTAGTGGGCGCCCTGGGGAAGAGATGGTTAAGATGGGCATCGAGAAGCTCATGGCCCAATTCCCTGCGAAGGGAGAAAATGCGGAGAAGCTCAACCGCGAGCTCGTGCAGTTGCTCGTGTGGCTGTCGAATCCTGCTCTCGGCGACGATGCGTCACCGGGAGGCGCGAAGCGGGAAAGCGATCCCGTTCCCAACCCTGGCGCCAATGTGAATGCCCCGCGCAAAGTCGCTGCGTTCCACGCGGAGCTGGGTCAGCAGGTGATCGAGCGCGCGCTCAAGCTGATGGAAGCCGCGCCATCGCAAGAGGAGCAGATCTACTACGCGCTCTGCCTCCGCTGGGCGCACGGATGGACCCCCGCTCAGCGCGAATGGTATTTCCGCTGGTTTCACGAGAAGGCGGACAAGTTTACCGGCGGCAATTCGTTTTCGAAGTTCATCGATCGCATTCGCGCCGACGCTGTCTCGCGCGTGCCGGAGTCCGAAAAGGCCGCGCTCAGCGCGTGGCTTGGCCCGATTCCCTCCGCCGAACCGCAGAAGGCGAAGCCGGCGGAACTGAAACCGCGCAATTTTGTAAAAGCGTGGACGCTCAAGGAACTGGAGACCGAGCTCGATGGACTCAAGGATCGGAAACCTGACCTCGCTCGCGGCAAGCAGCTCTACGCTGAAGCGCAATGTTCGCAGTGCCATCTATTCCGCGACGCAGGCGGCAGCGTCGGCCCGGATCTCACTGCAGTCGCGCAGCGTTTCGGCCGCCACGATATCCTCGAAGCGATCATCGATCCCAACAAAGCTGTGAGCGACCAGTACGCGATGATCACCCTCACGGTGAAAAAGTTCGGCGGCGGGGAGGAGCAGGTCAGCGGCCTCGTCAAAGAGGAAACGAGCGGCGCCATTACATTGCTCGTCGATCCCCTCACCGGGCGCACCGGGAACTACTACACCAACGTGATCACGAAGCGCGAAAAGGCGAACGTCAGCCTAATGCCGCCGGCGCTGCTCTTCACTCTGAAGGCGGACGAGGTCGCCGACCTCCTCGCCTACCTCGGCGCGAAGTAGTGCTAATGCCGAAAGCATGGCCGCCGAAACTGGGCGTTGGCGCGGAGCTCGCGTCGATCCGGAGATGACTTGGCAATCACGATAACTTCCGTTGCCCGCGGCGGCGCGCGATGCTCTCGTGAACCCTATGGACCCCTACATCAAAGCCAACTCCCCGCTCCACGGAGCAAACAAACCCGGTGTGAAGCACGGTCCCGGAATGCCGCGTGTGCTCCAGCGCCAGCGTGATGAAGTCGCCGCCACCCGTCGCGCCCTCAAGAAAGCCGCGCGGCGGGAAGGCAAGCGGGAGATCGAGGAAGGCTTGGAATAGCCGCCGGTCATTCGTCCTGATACGATTTTGCGCGTCACGATCACGCGGAAAGCCGACCACGGAAAGCGACCACGGAAAGCGACCACGGAAAGCGACCACGGAAAGCGACCACGGAAAGCGACCACGGAAAGCGGCAACGAAAAGGGGCAACGGAAAGCGGTAACGGAAAGCGGTAACGGAAAGCGGCAACGGAAAGCGGCAACGGAAAGCGCCAACGGAAAGCGCCAACGGAAAGCCGGTCATCCTGAGGGAGCCTAAGCGACTGAAGGACCCCGAGCCACTCGCGAGAGAGTCATCGCCGGGAAACACTTCGCAAACAGCCCATTCATTACCGCTTCGTCGCCGGCCGAAACAGCTGTGGTGAATGGCCCGGGGATCGTTGCATTCGGCTGTCTCGCTTCTGGTGAATAACTCCTATGAAAAAACACTTTCAAACCCAGAGAACTTCTTCGCTACGGCTCTCCTCATTGCGCTTGGTCAGGATGTCCGACTTCGAACTTTGAAACTGCCCTCCGAAAAAGCGCTTTGCTACTGCCCCTCGCCTTCCCCAATCACCGCCAGAATCACGTCCGCATAGATGCGGTGTCCAAAGTCATTGGGATGATTCAAGCCATTGCCAGATAGATCGAGGTAGTTTTTCCGGGACAGATAAGCAGTCCACGTGCTGGTAACGTCCGCCAGGCCAGTTCCCGGTCCCGTGAGCCCCGCCAAGGCCGTGGCGTATTTCGGATACAGAACCGGCGCCGAGTGACTCCATTCCGGGTTGGCTGTCATCGGCGAAATGAGGAGCACCGGGCATTCCGAGAGCGCGTCTCGAACCGGTTGAACGATCTGCTGGGTAATTCGGGCAAACTCTTCCGGCTTCCGGCCACCGGAGGCATCATTCATCCCAAAGGCGACGAGGAAAAGATCCGGCTTCTCCGCAACCACCGCCGGGACTTGTGAAACGCCCCACTTGGAATCCATTCCCCCCTTCGAGAGGTTCACGAGCGTGACCTTTGCGCCAAATCGCTTTTCGACGCCCTGCGCCACGAGTTCAGGGTAACCCGGTTGATGAGGCGCGACCTTGCTTAAAGCAGAGGCGTCTGCGCCGGTGGAGATACTATCCCCGAGCAGCACGAACTTCACTGGTTGCTTCGCCCGCAGTTTGGCGCGGACCGCGCCGAGTTGCTCGTCCGGCGCGGCTGGGACTGCGGGCGGTTGCCAGTCGTCGTTGGTCATGTAGGCGGCGAGGCACGTGAGATCGTGCATTCCGCGGCCGGGCCCGAAGAACATCCATGCATCGGTCCCTTTTTGCGCTCGGTAGGAATTGGGAGTGTTCGGCGCCGGGTGCAGCTCCGCGGTAGTTTTGAAAGGAAT
The DNA here is from genome assembly GCA_966125105.1 of uncultured Prosthecobacter sp. Classification (GTDB taxonomy): domain Bacteria; phylum Verrucomicrobiota; class Verrucomicrobiia; order Chthoniobacterales; family Chthoniobacteraceae; genus SXWH01. The sequence goes on along the minus strand of CBHXZU010000176.1, from coordinate 5,893 downwards.
CCGCGAATCGGCCGTCAGCGTCAGCACCCGCGAATCTGGCGACCACTGGAAGTCGCGCCCGGCTTCGAATTCCGCGGTTCCATTTGCAAGGGCAAGTTTCGGGGCCGCTTTCGGCAGGTGCAGCAACTGCGCCTTCGCCGTGGATTTGCTTTCGCCATGAAAGAAGAGTGGATCGCCGGTAATCTGCGCACCCGACTCCGCTAAAGATTTGGAAGACAACAGCGCAATGACAGACAGAAGAACCGGGAGTTTCATCGTGCCGCGTTGATTCACACCGGTGAAGGTCGTCGGGCAAGTTTTACCGTCACCTTGTGCGTGTGCCCACGACCGAAAATAAGAGGCCGGCCTTCCCGTTCAATCGGGGAGACCGGCCTCGCGCTGACGCGCTGTTGCTGCGGGGAAATTAGGCCACTTTTGGCCGTTCCAGCTCCTGCCGGGGTCCGAAGAACTCGAGGTGGACTTGGGTCGCGGGCACTCCCCACTCGAGCAGGTGGTGATAGATGTTCACCATGAAGGGCTTCGGTCCGCAGAAGTAGAAATCCGCATCTGGGCTTGGGATGAGCGATTCGATCAGTTCTGCATCCACGAGTCCTTGGCTATGGCACGCCTTGCTCGCGAGATCTCCCGGGCTCGGCTCATTGTAGCGGTAGTGGACCTTCAGGTTCGGATGCTTCTCCGCGAGCGCCAGCACCTCTTTGCGGAACGCATGAGTCTGGCTGTTGAGCGCCGCGTGAACGAAATACACCGGACGCTGCGGATCATTCTCGAGCACACTGAGCAGCATGCTCATCATCGGCGTAATGCCCACACCGCCCGACATGAGCACCAGCGGGCGCTGATGTTTCTCCGTCGGATCGAGGAAGAACTCCCCGCACGGCGCGCCCACTTCCAGTTCCGCCCCGACCTGCACGCCGTGGTGCAGGAAGTTCGAGACGAAGCCGGCGGGCGTTGAAGAATCCGGCCCAACCTCGCGCTTTACACTGATGCGGTACCACTCGAGGCCCGGCTTATCCGAGAGGCTGTAGTTCCGCATCGTCGTGTGGCCGCACGGGCTCGGCACGCGCAGCGTAATGTATTGACCCGGCTTGAATGGAGACACGCCGCTGCCGTCAGCTGGCCGCAGGTAAAAGGAAGTAATCACGTCACTCTCCACGATGCGGCGCGTCACTCGGAACTTTTTGAATCCGCCCCAACCGTTGGGCTTCGACTCGTTCTGATGATAAATTTCCTTCTCGCGCCCGATCAGAATGTTCGCGAGAAATCCATAAGCTTCGCCCCATGCATTGATGATGTCATCCGTCGCCGCCGCGCCGAGAACCTCGCGAATCGAAGCAAGGAGGTTTTCGCCGACGATTGGGTAGTGTTCCGCCTGGATCTGCAGAGACGCGTGCTTCTGCGCGATCAACTCCACCGCGCCGCCGAGCACTTCGAGATTATCGATATTCGCCGCGTAGGCGCAGATGGCCCCGGCCAGCGCGCGTTGCTGCGTTCCGGCTGTCTGGTGGGCGGGATTGAAGAACGGCGCCACCTCCGGATTTTTTGAAAACATCCGGCGATAGAAGTGCTTTGTGAGCGTCTCTCCGTGTTGTTCGAGCACGGGCGCGGTGGCCTTGACGATTGCGATGGTTTTTTCGTTGAGCATGCGGATCGCGGAGTAAACTGACAAAACAGGTATTCCTTATACCTATTCACGCGTCACTCTCAAATTTTCGCTCTCTTCTCTGGAAAATCTTCCGCAACACGCTCGATTCGCGTTGTCGCATGCAACTTACCACCCACACCGATTACGCGCTCCGGCTCTTGCTTTACGTGATGAGCCAGGCCCCGCGAAAGGTGAGCACGCGTGAAGCCGCAGAGGCTTTTTCCATTTCGCTGAACCATCTCACCAAGGTGGCGAAAGCGCTTGCGCGCGGCGGCTACCTCGTAACCGCCCGCGGTCTCGGCGGCGGATTGCAACTCGCCGAGGGGGTCGAGGACAAAACGGTGGGCGAGATCGTTCGCTTCAGCGAGACGAACTGCAATCTGGCAGAGTGTTTCAAGCCCAGGTCGAATACATGCCCGATCACCTCGATCTGCCGTCTCAAGGGCGTGTTGCATCGCGCGCAGCACGCCTTCTTCTCCGTGCTCGATAGCGCGACGCTCGGCGACATCGCCCGGAATCGCGATGATCTGCGAGCCGCGTTGGCTCGCAGCGCCTGACTTCAAGGCGCAAAGCGCCAAACATTGTGGCATGGCTCCCAAGGCTGTGCAGAAAGGGGGCGAGGGCGCCGAGGGTTTCGTTGCTGGAAGTTCGCGTGAGGTTAAGCTCGATTCCAGCAAGCAGTGCCGCTACGCGAGTCGGCGTCCGATCCGCTGAATGCACGCTGACGCGAAGAACTCACTCATCCGCTCGGTTGGTTTCGTGGGGCTGGTGCTGATGTGCGTAAATGCCGTCATCGGCTCTGGCGTTTTCCTGCTTCCCCACGAATCGTTTGCGCTCCTCGGCCCGTTCTCGCTCTGGGCACCGCTGCTCTTTGCGATTCCCGTGGGCATTCTCGTGCTCTGTTTCGCGGAAGCCGCGAGCCATTTCGATGAACCGGGCGGCGCCTATCTTTATGCGAAGACAGCGTTCGGCGACTTCATCGGGTTCGAAACCGGGTGGATGAACTGGCTTGCCCGAGTAACCTCCCTTGCGTCGTTGTCGGTCGGATTCGTGGTCGCGCTCGGCTTGCATTTTGAAAGCCTGCAAGCAGGCATGCCGCGCGCGCTCGTGCTGATTGCATTGATCGGGGTTCTCGCGGTCATCCACCTCCGTGGCATTCGCCACGGCGCGGCATCGATCTACATCCTCACGTTCGGGAAGCTCGTGCCGCTCCTGGTCTTCATCGCGGTCGCGCTCGTGGCCTGGAAGACCAATCCAATCCCGCAATCGCTGACGTTACCGTCGTCGGAGACGAACTGGACGGAAGCCGCGCTCTTCATGCTCTTTCTCTACGCCGGTTTTGAAAACCTCGGGGTCCCCGCGGGAGAATACAAAAATCCTCGCCGCCACCTGCCGCTGGCTTTGCTCATTGGGACGCTCGTGATCGCGATTGTCTACGTCCTCGCCCAACTCGCGACGATGTCCGTGCTGGTCGATCTTTCGCAGACAAAAACTCCGATCGCGTCGGCTGCGTCACAGATCATGGGAAATCCTGGCGCGTGGTTGATCACAATCGGCGCGCTGCTTTCCATGGCGGGCACCAATTCCGGCACCGTGCTCGAAGGCTCGCGCATGCTCTATGTGCTCGGGCGGGAGAGGGGATTGCCAATCGTCGCGTATATCCACCCCGTCTTCCGAACGCCTACCTTCGCGATCATCATCCACGCAGGGCTCGCCCTTGCGCTGGCGTTGTGGGGGACATTCCGGGAACTCGCGCTCCTCTCGACCGTGGCGCGGCTCGCCACCTATTTGATGACCTGCCTTGCGATACCAAAACTGCGCAAACTGAACGAAGGTTTCCGCACGCCCGGTTACATCGTCCCGGTTCTCGGCACGGTAGTCGCGCTCATGTTCGTCTTCAGCCTCGACGAGAAGCGAGTCATCGCCGCTGCCATAGCGCTGGGCGCAGGCGCGCTTGTCTACTTCCTTTCGCGTAACCAGGCGTCCGCAAGCCCGAGCGACTAGAGCATGCGTTTGCGCGTCTAGAACGCCGCCGGCGCGGCCGGCAGTGCTGGCGTTCGAATCACCGCTCCGGAATTGAGCAGGTCCAGGAGTTCGCGGACCTGCGGTTCCTTGCCGGCTTCGGCGAACTCGTTCGGATGTTCCTTCTCCAGCGCCGCCAGGCGCTCGGTAGCGGCCTTCTGCGGACTGTATTTCCCCGTGACTTTCACCGCGCGCTGATACGCCAACACGGCAGGCACAAAGCGCCGCGCTTTCTCCAGATTCTGTCCCGCGAGAAACTGCTGACATGCTTCGATCTCCGCGGTCACCCAAGCCGGAGGCTGCCGATAGCCAAACGCCACCAGTCGATACGCATCCAATGCGCGCGATACTTTAACCCAGTCACCCTGGCCTGCGCCCTCAGTTGCAATACGCAGCAGAAACTCGCTCGGGTTGTCCCCAGCCGTTGGCTGCGGGTTTTCCGTTAGATCCAGGAATTTCGGCAGAATCTGGAGCACCAACATGCCTTTGATCCGGTTGATTTCCCCGGAGCGCGGACCGGATGTGCCCTCCCACTGCGCGGTCGTCGTCAAGGCCGAGCCGTAGTTTCCGGCTTTGAACGCTCCGTGCGCCCGAGAAATTTGCGCCAGGTCATTCAGCATGACGCTGCTTTCGAAGCCACCGCTGGAGCGGGTTTCCCGCGCCATCTTGTTCAGTTCCGAGGTGACATTTGGAATATCGTCCAGCGACTTGACGCTCTTCAGCAGATCTTCGCCGGTGGTATCGACATCCTTCCCCATGCGCGAAACGATCTCCGCGCGGGTCAGAATCGGATAGTAACTCCCGCCGGTGGGATCCGCGAGTTCACGGATAATTGCCCGGGCCTGTGTGTCGAATCCGCGGGCCGATTGGACCAGGGAGTCCTGCCAGCGATTGACGAAGCGGATTGCTCCATCGAGCCGGTTATTCAGTCTTTGACGCACCTCGTTGTTGGCGCTCGAGCTATCATAGCGCGTCTTCTTCAGGGCTCCGAGTTCGAGGAGAATGGAATCGAGATCTGCCTCAGTCTTCGCAGCAAGACATGCCTTGCCGGCTTTCTCTATGGTCGCGGCGATTTGCGCCGCTTGCGCCTTTTGTCGCTCTTCGCTCGCCTTCGGCAGCTCTTTCTGGAGTTGGCTTATCTTTTCCTTTGCCTCCAGCGTTAGCTTGGAAGTTGCGAGTTGATTGAGCACTTGGTCGGCTTCTTCGAAGCTGTCCTTTGAGAGCGCGGTTTCCAGGCGCGTCATGTGACGCTCGATCTCGGATGTGAGATAGTTGCTCGCTTTTGACACCTTCGCTTCGAGGATTGATTTCTCCACCTCCGCGCGCAGGCCTGCGAGCAGTTCATCGATGGGAGCGGCGCAAAGTGGGAGAGTGCTGAGTGCCGCAAGCAGCAGCGCGCCGGTGAGTGATCGAGCCGAGGGAGTTTTCATGGGTTGAAAGTGATGAAGTAGGGCGGTTCGTATTTGTTGCAGCGCAGGCGTCCGGCTTCGTTGGCTTTGAGTTCACGGGTGAAGACGATAAACGTCCGTCCTTCCCAACTGCGAAGCTCGATGCCTTCGACCCGCGACCATCCGTTTTTGAGGAAATCTTCTTCGAGCCAGCGCTCGTTTATCCAATCAGGACTCTCCTTGCCTTGGTTCTCGTAATTGCACGCCACGTAGACGCGCCCTGGCTTGTTCACTTTGAAGTCCGCCGTGCCGAGATGCTTGTTCGGTGTTCTCGCGTGAATCATGGCGCCGCGAAAAGGCTCAGGGACGTTCTGCCATTTGCCAAATTCCTTGCCGGAAGATTCCACGAGCGGTTCCGCGGTGAGTTCCGCCACAACCAACTCCGCCGGATTTTCGCGCGCGACCTTCGTTGTGGCCGCGGCTCTGGCTGGCTCCGTGGCGGACTTTGTGGGCACGAGTTCAATCAGCCCCAGTGAATCGAGTTCCAGACCGTTCGCGCCGAAGATGCCCACGACGGGATTTCCATTGGCCGTGATTGTCCCTGGGCCGCCATCGCCACCGCCGATCCATGCGCTCTTATAAGAGTCGGCAGGATCGAGTTCGAGGCCGCCGGGCTTCACCTTCATGAAGACCACTTCGAGTCCATCCACGCGATCGCCGGAGTTCACATTGATTGCGCCGACCGCGTAGCCCTCCTTCGCGTCGAGCGTGATTGCTTCGCCGCGTGCCTCACCGTGGCGCGGTCCAGGTTTCGCCACTTTCCCAGCGCGGAAAATCGGTT